>CAYJDZ010000006.1:0-20599 GCA_964368955.1 uncultured Mariniplasma sp. | reverse complement strand
CATCCATAGCATTTACAAATGTTTTTTTCTGGTGAAACGAAGAAACTAGGTGTTTTTTCTTGGTGAAAAGGACATAGTCCACGATAGTTTTTACCCGTTTTTTGGAGAGAGACAAACTCAGAAACTAATTCAACGATTTGTGTTTTCTCATTTATTTGTTCAATGAGTTTTATGTCCATCTAATTCCTCCTTTTATAGTTTAATAATTAATTCTTTCTTCAATATAATTTCTTAAATCTTTAATCTCAACACGATCTTGTTCCATGGTATCACGATTTCTAACTGTCACAGAATTTAGACTTTCAGTATCATGATCAACTGTGATACAAAGATAAGTTCCTATTTGATCTTGTCTTCTATATCTTTTTCCGATGTTTTGAGTTTCATCATAGACAACATCAAAATATTTGCTTATTTCTTTATATACTGATTTAGCTTGCTCAGCATGTAGTTTTTTAACAAGCGGTAAAACAGCAACTTTATATGGCGCAAGTTTTGGATGTAGTCTTAAGACCTCTCTTGTGTCACCAGATTCTAAAACATCTTCTTCGTAGGCGTCTGATAAAAACGCTAAAACTAAACGTTCTACACCAACTGATGGTTCAACAACATAAGGAAGATACTTTTCATTGGTTTCCGGGTCTAAATATTCAAGATTTTGACCAGATTGAAGTTGATGTGCATTTAAATCAAAATTCGTTCTAGATGCAATCCCCCATAATTCGTCAAATCCCCAAGGGAAACGGTATCTAATATCGGTTGTTGCGTTAGAATAATGACTTAAGGCCTCTGGCTTATGATCATCAAAGACTAAATTTTCTTTTGATAGACCTAGCTCAATAAGCCAATCCATTGAAAACTTCTTCCAATAGCTAAACCATTCTAATTCAGTACCCGGTTTAACAAAGAATTCCATTTCCATTTGTTCAAATTCACGTGTTCTAAAAACAAAGTTACCTGGAGTAATTTCATTTCTAAATGATTTGCCTACTTGGCAAATACCAAAAGGAACTTTTTTGCGTGTCGTTCTTTGTATATTTTTAAAATTAATAAAAATGCCTTGAGCTGTTTCAGGTCTTAAATATATTTGATCTGCTTGTTCTTTAACTACACCTTGGTATGTTTCAAACATCATATTAAATTTGCGGATGGGTAGAAAATCATGTGCGCCACAACTTGGGCACTTAATCTTATGCTCTAAAATGTAATCATACATCTTTTCAGTTGACCAACCATCTGCGTTAACACTTGAATCAAATGTTTCAATCAGTTTATCTGCTCTATATCTTTGGTTACATTTTTTACATTCAGTCAAAGGGTCACTAAATCCTCCAACATGTCCGCTTGCCTTCCAAACTTCTGTATTTAATAAAATTGAAGTGTCAACTAAAACATTGTCACTTGTTTCTCTTTGAAATTTTTGAATCCAAGCATCTTTAATATTTTTCTTGAGTAGACTCCCAAGTGGACCATAATCCCAAGTGTTTGCTAAACCTCCATAAAGTTCGCTACCTTGGTATATAAATCCTGTTGTTTTTGCAAATTGCACGATTTTGTCTAATGAAACCATTTGTCCACATCCTTCATGTTTTTATTTATATTTACTAATTTTAAAAATTTAGATAAGTTCATTATTGATATATGATTATTCTATATTTTTTAATCGTAAGTTTAGATGGTATTCATAATATTTTTTAATGAATTGTTCTATTTTTTTTATGATATCTATTTCATAGATACCATGTTCATTATAAGGTAAATAGTATAGTTTTAAAAGTAATATAGCGTCTTTTGTGTCCAAATCTACGGATTCGACTTCTTTATCATAGACGAGTCCACCTTTTTCGATGCTAATTCCTTTAACAACTCTACCATCTGCTATTAAATTCAGCTCATAACCCAAAGGCTTTAAAATCTTTAAGGCAAAACTCAAGCTAGATACTCTCATATCTGATTGATTTAAAGCTAGAATCATGTCATCAAAAATCATCTGGTAATTGATGTGATCGATTACCAATGTATCAATAATCTCTAAGATAAGAGCAGCTTGTTTTGTTTTATGATAATCTTCTTTAAGTAGATGAAATTCATTTATTATTTTGCCCTCAGATAATGTATAAAACGTTTTATTTCGCTGTTCTTTAAATGAAATATGGGTTAAAAATTGTGATAAAATTCTAGTCTTATCATTTACTTTTTGAGCACCTCTAGCAAAAAGGGTTATTTTACCTAAAGGGCTAAACACAAATAGTAATCTAGAGTTTTCTTGATATGGTTGAACTTTATAGATTAACCCTTCCATTTTTTACTCTCCAAATCCAAATGCTTTTAGATCACTTGGTCTATTTCGCCAATCTTTTTTAACTTTCACCCATATAGTAAGATGTATTTTTGTATCGAGTAAAAGATTGATTTCTTTTCTAGCTTCAGTGCCTATATGCTTAATTTTTTCGCCACCTCTACCAATCAATATTTGTTTTTGAGTTGGTCTTTCAACGATGATTAAGGCTGACACATCAACTTGTTGCTGTTCTTCGTTCTGATAGATACTTTCAATCACAACAGCTACAGAATGGGGAACTTCTTGTTCTGTATGATATAAAATCTTTTCTCTAATCAGTTCAGACATAATGACTGTATCACTTTGATCACTTTTCATATCAGGTGGAAAATATTTTGGTCCTTCTGGTAAATATTTAATTAAATTTTCTTTAATCTTTTCAATATGTGTTGAATCTTTTGCTGATACAGGAAAATATCCATCAAAATCATAAGATCCTAAATAACTCATAATCACTTCATCGATGCCAGATTTTCCTTCTAACATATCAATTTTATTAATGACTAAAAATATTGGCTTTTTTAACCCTCTGAAATACTCCATAATAAAATTTTCAGCGTTCGTTTTTATGCGATCAACAACAAACAAAACCATATCAACATCTTTCAGACTTGCTACTGCAATTTTGTCGATTGTTTTATTTAATAGATCTTTACCCTTATGCATTCCAGGTGTGTCTACAAAAATCAATTGATATTCAGTCGTAGATAAAACACCTGTAATTCGGTGTCTGGTTGTTTGTGGTTTTGGACTTGTGATTGCAACTTTTTGACCAATTAATGCATTTAAAAGAGTTGATTTACCAACATTTGGTCTACCAACTATTGCGATAAACCCTGATTTATGCATCTTTATCCTCGTTAAATGATTCAAACGCATAAGGCAATAAGTCATCGGGGTTAGTAACCTTTAATTCTTCTTTTAAATTAACTAAATATATTGGTGTCCCTTTTGGGAGCAATTCATGCATGACTTGACGGCATGCTCCACATGGTGAAATAGGATGCTCTGTATCTGCAATAATTGTCATATTTATGATATCTTCAGTTTTGTAGCCTTGACTAATCAAAGAAAATAATGCACTTCTCTCTGCACAATTTGATAATGGATAACTCGCATTTTCAATATTTGCTCCATGAATATAGGTTCCATCTTTAAGGAGAATTGCAGCACCTACTTTGAATTTTGAATAAGGTACATACGCCTTTTGTCTAGCTATTTTAGCCTGTTCTATATGTTTCATTTCTACCTCCTGCTTAATTTTGCTTTATTTAAAATTTCTTCTTGAGCTTGAATCATTATCTCTTCTTCATCTTTCGTATGGTGATCATAGCCCTTTAGATGAAGATAGCCGTGAACGGATAAAAACCCTACTTCTCTTTCAAATGAGTGTTCATAGTCTATAGCTTGTTTTCTAGCTTGTACTAAAGATATGAAAATATCTCCTAGTGACGAGATGCTTGAATCATCGTTGATAAAACTCAAGACATCTGTTGGTCTATCGATTTGTCTATAGGCTAAATTCATTCGATGAATCTCTTCTTGAGACACAAAAACAATTTCCATCGACTGTTTTTCTTTTACTTTTTTAAATACTTTTTTGATTAAGCTAATGACATCATCAATACGCTCATCTGTTTGATTATGGATATTAACTTTCATGTTTTTCATACCTTTCAAGAATATGTTGAACTAGAGGATGTCTAATTACATCTATTCTATCAAACTCAACAATTTTTATGTCTTGCATCCCTTTTAAAATGTGTAGAACTTCAAAAAGACCGCTTTCTTTATTGTTTTTTAAATCTGTTTGTGACGGGTCACCGGTAATCACCATTTTAGATGAGAATCCTAGTCTTGTTAAAAACATCTTCATCTGTGCTCTAGTTGTGTTTTGTGCTTCATCAAGAATCACAAACGCATTTTCTAAAGTACGCCCTCTCATATAAGCAAGTGGTGCAATCTCAATAACACCTTTTTCTAGTAGGGATATGGTTGTTTGAACTCCGAGCATTTCATATAATGCATCATATAGAGGAACTAAATAGGGGTCTACTTTTTCTTTTAAATCACCTGGTAAAAAGCCCAATGATTCTCCAGCTTCAACAACAGGTCTAGTTAAAATTAATTTTTTGACCTTTCCCTTTTTTAATTCCCTAACTGCACAGCTAACTGCCAAGTAAGTCTTACCTGTACCCGCTGGACCTACACCAAATGTTAAATCATAGTCCTCAATTGCTTGAACATAATCTTTTTGATTAAATGTTTTTGGATAAATACTTTTACCTTGATCATTAATTAATATTTTTTCTCGATTTTGATATAAATCAAATACACCTTCTAATTGGTTTTTTTCTGCAAGTTTAATGATATACATTACATCTCTTTCATTAAACTGAATTTGATGCTCAGCAAGTTTAATTAAAACACCAAAAATACTTTCCAAAAAAGCAAGTTTGTCCTTGCTTGCATCTGTAATAATATCAGAACCTCTTAAAGAAACTACAATCCCAAGATATTGCTTGAAAACGAGTAAGTTTCTATCTTGTACACCAACTAATCTGGAAATGGATTCTGCATGATGAATTTGTTGATTTAACTTCATTAAATCAGCTCCTTATCGGTGTTTTTATTATACCACACCAACAAAAATAAAAAAGCACATCAGTACTTTTTTAAGTCATAAAAGATCAAAAACGCACCGTGTGGTGCGCTTCTAAATTATTTACTTTTTTTAGCGCGTGCTGCGCGTTGACGATCTTTACGTTCTACACTTGGTTTAATGTAAAACTCACGTTTTCTCGCTTCTTGGAGGTTTCCTGACTTAGAAACATCACGTTTAAAGCGACGTAAAGCATCTTCTAGTGATTCCTTTTCGCGAACGATTGTTTTAGGCATAGTCTGCCCTCCTTCCACGCTTAGATTTAATAGCCTGTTTTATTATATACGATTTTATTGTATTTGTCAAAATAATTCGGTCTTTTTGATTAAGAAGTATGATAATGCATAAATTGAGGCTATTTCTGTAGGGAAAATGTTTTCACCAAGCGAAATAAACTGTGCATTCATTTTGTTCAAAAATATTCTTTCATCTTCATCAATGCCACCTTCAGGACCGATGATTAAAGCAATCTTATTGTTTGCATTTTCTATTTTTTCTATCTGATTTAACGTTTTAGTCTTTTCATTTTCATCAGCTAATAGAATGATATCATAGTTGCTAAAATCAATAGCTTTCATATTCTTCAGAAATTCAATATTTGGCACATCAAATCGATGTGCTAATTCTGCAGCTTCTTTGGCGATGAGTTTTAATCTTTTGAGTTTTGAATCAGTATTTTTCTCTTTTGCGATAGACCTTTTCATTTCCACAAAAATAATGGATGATACTCCAAAAATAGTTGCGTATTTACTCACAAAATCTATTTTATTTCCTTTAGGTAAGCCTTGGATTAAAGTCACATCAATATTCATTTTTTTTTCGAGTTTCTTCACCATTTCAAAACTCACTTTTTGATCACTAATTGTAATCTTTGAGATGTAACAGTTTTTATCATAACAAACTTCAATTTCATCACCAGTTTGCATGCGCATAACTCTTAAGATGTGGTGTGCATCATCATTTGTTATTGTATGATTTTTAAAATCATATTCAGTTAAAAAATAACGCTGTGGCATAAAATCACCCTTCTTCTATGAAAAAAGCGTCTCCAAGGAAACACTCTTTAAATTTTTCATTAATTATCTTAAATTATTTGATAAAACAACTGAAACAATCATGACAACTGATAAAATGATTGATGCACGTGTTAGAAATAATTCCATACCACGTATCTTCTTGTTTTTAAATAATTCAGATTTTTCTCCACTAAATGCGTCTTGTATATTATCATCTGATGATTGTAATAATACAACTACAATTAATAATACCGCAGAGACAATTGCGATCCAATCTACCCAAATCATAAATAACCTCCTGAAATTCAACTTATGATATCAAATTTTTAGACTTTTGTCAATCAAAGACTTAGATATATTAAGAATTTGTCATATATTTTGACCTATTTTTTTTAACTAACTTCTACAACCCAAGTATAGTGTGTATTCTATCATTTGTTGAAAACCTGAATTTTCTATTTATTTCATGTTTTTATGTGCTGGTATGCCAATTAACTTGCTATATGGTGGTGCATCTTTTACGACTACCGCATTTGCTGCTACAACACTATGGTCACCAATATGAATTGGTCCGATGAGGGTTGCATTCGCATAAATAATAACATTTTTTCCTATTTTAGGATGTCTATCGACTTTTTCAAAAGTATTTGCTCCAAGCGTAACACCGTGATAAAGCACACAGTTATCACCTATGACTGCTGTTTCTCCAATGACAAGACCCATGCCGTGATCAATGAAGACACCATTGCCAATCGTTGCACCTGGATGGATGTCAATACCAGTTTTTCTTCTCGTGCGATAACTTATCAATCTTGGTAATGTTTTTAAGCCTTTTTTCCATAAGAAATGTGATATTCGGTGCCTTCTTAGTGCAATAACTCCAGGATATGTAAAAAATATCATAATGCATCCTGGTGCGGCTGGATCATATTTTTTTGCTGAGTTTACATCTTTCACTGTACATTTAAAAAACATAATTATTTATATAATGTTGTCGATAAGTATCTTTCACCTGTATCACATACTATCGCAACAATCCTCTTTCCTCTATTTTCTTCTTTTTGTGCAAGTTTGGTTGCTGCATATAAAATTGCTCCTGATGATATCCCTGCAAATACACCTTCTGTTTTAGCAAGACTTCTAGTTGTTTCAAAAGCTTGTTCATCAGTAACTGTGATGATTTCATCTATCACATTAACATTTAAAACACTTGGAACAAATCCTGCACCAATGCCTTGTATTTTATGTGGTCCTGCAATACCTTTAGATAAAACTGGTGAGCTTTCTGGTTCAACAGCAATAATTTTAACATTTTTAATATGTTTCTTTAAGACTTCACCGACACCGGTGATTGTTCCACCTGTTCCAACACCAGCTACAAAAAAATCTAAGGTATAATCTGTATCCTCTAGAATTTCAATGGCTGTTGTTTTTCTATGAATTTCTGGATTTGCCAAATTTTCAAATTGTAAGGGCATGATATAGTTTGGGTTATCTTTAACTAGCGAAGTTGCTTTTTCGATTGAACCTTTCATTCCCTTTTCTTGTTCTGTCAAAATAACCTCTGCGCCAAGACCTTTAACGATTTGCACTCTTTCAGCTGTCACAGTTTCTGGCATCACAAGTATTAATTTGTATCCTTTAGCTGCACATATAAAAGCAAGCCCAATACCGGTGTTTCCACTTGTTGCCTCTATAAAAACAGTATCTTTTTTAACTAATCCTTGTTTTTCGATTGAGTCGATTAGGGCAAAAGCTAATCTATCTTTAACACTACTTAACGGATTAAAATTTTCTAATTTAACGATAATTTCTGCTTTTGAATCGACTAATTTCTCATAGTTATTTAATCTTAATAACGGTGTTTTTCCAATTAGTTCTATGTAACTGTTCGCAATCTTCATTTGTCACACGCCCCTTTTCACATGTTTAATTATATCTATTTATAGACAAAATTGCTTGTGATATGACTTGAAAAAATATTTATGATATACTAAGTAAGGTGATATATATGAAAATTAAAAGTTTTGTTTTAGGAAATTACAGAAGCAACTGCTACATTGTTTATCAAAATCAAAAAGCACTTATCATTGATCCTGGTTATGAGAGCTTAGATGTGCTCAATTTTATTAAAGATAACAACTTAGAAGTCGTATCCATTTATGCAACTCATGGCCATATTGACCATGTTGGTGGAATCAAACAACTAAAAGACTTATTTAAAGGAAAAACATACGCTCCCTTAAAGGATAAAATATGGTTTATTGACCCTCCTTATAATCAACTGGGTTATAACATACCCATTGATGAATATGTAGGTGAAGGCGACCAAATCATTATAGATGATATTGTTTTTGACATCTATGATACTCCAGGTCATTCAAAAGGTGGTACAGTTTTATATAATGATAAATATCAAATTTGCTTTTCAGGTGATACTATTTTTTACTCAACAATTGGAAGAACTGACTTACCCTTTGGAGATTTTGAAGAAATCAAAAAGAGCATTCTTAAACTTTATAACCTTTTTCCAAATGAAACTAAACTCTATCCAGGTCATGGCCAAACAACAACTATTGGATATGAAAAACTATATAATCAATTCGTAAAAAAATAAGCAAAACTCTAAATGGAGTTTCGCTTATTTTTTTGGGAACAATCATTATTTAAGACTTAACATCACAAGCGTTTCTAAAGATGTTGTATGATAAAACATTCTAATTGGATGTATGCTATCAATCTTATAAGCCTCTTTTAATAAATTGAGATCTCTCGACAACGTCTTTACATCACATGATAAGTAATAAATATGTGTAGGTTTAATTTTAAGTAAGTAATTAATGAATTCTGGCATCAACCCATTTCTTGGTGGATCACAAACCACTGAATCTATTTTGATTTCTTTATCAAATTCTTCAGCTCTTTTATAATTGATTTCAATATTATGAATGTTATGTGCATCTCTTATTTTATGAGCAAGTAATATGTTTTGTTTGTTAGACTCGACCATAATCACTTTTTTTGCTTTGTCATATAGATAATAACCAATCGATCCAATCCCACTATAAGCATCTAAGACAACATCTGTTTCTTTAATATTGTCTTTAATCATTTGATATGCTTTTTCTATAACTGGGACATTAATTTGAAAAAATGCGCGATCATTTATCATCAGGTCAATACCGTTTAATCGCTCTATAATAAGGTTTTCGCCATATAATGCATGACTTTCTTTACCTAAAATAACTTTGTGATTTTTGTTAACATTATAAGTAACACCAACGACATTATTAAATAGTTTTAAAGCTTCAACAACTTGATTAAGACCTCTAACAGTATCTTTTTTTGATACAAAAGTAACTAAAATTTGGCCTTCTAAGTTTGTTCTGCAAACTAAATGCGTTAACGCATTTTTTTCAATACCAAAATTAGAGCCTGAAATAAATCTTAGTATTTCGTTTGTTGGTTCATCTGCTAAGATAAATTCTTCTATTTCAATTAGTGTATTTTTTGATGTGTCATATAACCCAAGTTTTAATACTGATTCATTAAGAATGTGAAAGACCGATTTATTTCTATAATGATCATATCTATCATCACAAATTGTTTCGCCTAAATCAACATCAATGTCAGCAATTTTCTTTAACGTTTCTTTTGTTATTCTTTCTTGCCAAGCTATTTGTTTTAAAGGAGCTACATGATATAAATCAAGTGCATCAATCTCTTGTGGATCATTGACTCTATCTTCGCTCTTCTCTAGTATCTCTATAATTTCTGATTCGCAAAAGCTTTTTTTCACCTTTGTTATTCTTACCCTTGCTAATTCATTATTCATTAATCTAGGCACAAAAATAACATAGCCTTCATGTTTAATTACACCTTGTCCTTGATAATCTAGATCCTGTGATCTTCCTTCTATAATACTACCAACAGTTATTGTCATTGTCATCCTCCTTGAAATGTTTTGCTAATCCGCCTTGCGACGTTTCTTTATAAAATGTGTGCATATCTAATCCAGTTTGATACATCGTTTCTATGACTGTATCAAAACTAACTTTTCTTAAATCACTTAAGAAGTATGACAATCTTGATGCATCTATTGCTCTCATTGCCGCAACCGCATTTCTTTCAATGCAAGGTATTTGCACATAACCATTAACTGGGTCACAAGTTAGACCTAGATGATGTTCCATGGCAATTTCAGCTGCATATTCGACTTGATCAATGGTTAAACTTAAGAGTGTTGCATGCGCTGCTGCAGCCATTGAGCAAGCACTACCAACTTCTGCTTGACAACCTGCAACTGCACCACTAATCGATGCATTATATTTAATAAGATTACCAATTAGTCCAGCAACCGCTAATGCTTCAATCACTTTATGATCATCAATGAAATCATATTTTCTTTTAATATAGTAGAGTACAGCAGGCAAAACTCCGCAAGCGCCACATGTTGGTGCGGTCACAATAATACCGCCACTCGCATTTTCTTCACTTACCGCAAATGCATAACTACTGACAAGCCTATTTTCGGTAATCTCAGGCACATTATCATGCTTTGTATTGTGGTTTAGATCATATGCTTTTCTTTTCATTTTTAAAGGTCCTGGCAGGACTCCTTTAGTTTCTATGCCTTTTTCAATAGCAGCTTTCATAGTTTTCCAAATATCTTCTAAAAATATATCAATATCATCATGTTCGACCATCTTTACATATTCATATAATGACATTTTTTTATCCATACAATATTTTTTAATTGCTTTAAACGTATGATGAGGATAGATCAATTGATCTACATCTTCTTCACCAACAAAGATAATCCGTCCACCACCTATGCTATTAACTTCTTTTTCTACCATTAACTTGTTTTCAAAAAAGCCTTTAACAATCATGGTGTTTGGATGCTTTTTAACATCGATAGCATTAGAAAAACTCACCACGGCTGGCGATAAAGTTGTCATGATTGCTTCTTCAGTTAAGTGTCCTTTTCCTGTTAGAGCAAATGAGTTATATAAGATAATTTCATATCTATCGAGATAGGAAAATTGATCTTTAATGATTTGGCATGCTTTTGCAGGTCCCATCGTATGTGAACTTGAAGGACCATAGCCAACTTGATAAAGTGATTTTAATGAGAACATTGATTTTCCTTTTTATTGATTAAATTTACGTTTCAAATAATCAACATAATATGATGGATTAAACGCTTCTTTTGTGGCAATCATTAAGATTTCTTTTGGTGATTTAGATTTTCCAAATTGGTGAACATGTTCTTTTAACCATTGATTAATCATTTTAATATCATTATTTAAGACAACTTCTTCAACATTGATTTCTTTATTCATTGCTTGGTAGATTTGTGCTGCATATGCTGAACCTAAAGCATAAGTAGGAAAATATCCGAAAGAGCCTATTGACCAATGGATGTCTTGTAGGACGCCTTCTTGATCAGTTTTAGGCTTTTTACCAACATATTTACCCATCAGCAAACTCCAACGTTTAGGAAGATCTTCTACCTTTAATTTGCCGGAAATTAATTGTTTTTCTATTTCATATCTCACTAAGACATGAAGAGAATATGTAAGCTCATCAGCTTCAATTCTAATGAGTGAGCGTTCAACTCTATTAATGTATTTATAGAATTCTTCAAGTGTAATATTTTTAAGTTCTTTTGGAAATATTTCTACTAATTTAGGATAATGTACCTTCCAGAAAGCATAACTTCTACCAATCATATTTTCATACATTCTAGATTCGGACTCATGGATACCTAAACTTGTACCTCCATGAAGCATTGTATCATCATATTTTTCATCATTTTGTAGTTCATAGATTGCATGACCCATTTCATGAATCGTTGAAAATATGCTAGATGCTAAGTTATCTTCATGGTAATGTGTCGTGATTCTTGTATCAACACTACACACACCTGATGTAAATGGATGTGCACTTTCTTTTAATAAACCTTTTGATTGATCATAATTAAATACTTCCATTAAATAAGTATTGAATTTTATTTGACTATCTTTATCAAATAAACCTTTTGTCAATTTTTTATTAAATTTTTGCTTGTTTTTGGTAACTTCTAAGGCAAAAGGAGCTAATTCTTCTTTAACCATTTCAAAGAATAGGTCATATTCTTTTACTCCGAATCCGTCTTCATACATATCAAGTAAGATATCATAACCCTTAAGTTCATCAGTTTGTAGATATTTAACTAATTTTCTATTAAATTCAACTATTTTTTCTAAAGTAGGTCGATAGAGTTCAAAGTCGTTTTTCTCTTTAGCTTCTGCCCAAATGTGTGGTGCTTCTTGAGTCAAAAGACCATATGCCAAATATTCAGCTTTAGGAACTTTTTTAATCATTCTTAAATCTTTATGCGCGTGTCTAATTTCAACTTTAAAATCTTCATCTTCTAAAACATCAAGATTTTCGTATATTTTTTCAATAGCTTCTACATATTTAGGATCAGATTCTATTTGATAAAGGTCTTCTTGAATAACTGAAAATTGCTTTGCACTATAAGCAAGTGATGCCTTTGGTGCCTCAGTTTCACGGTCCCAACTCAATAGCCACATCATATAGTCATAAGCCTTCAATTTCTTTCTAGTTTCCTTATAAATATTTATATAGTTTTCCATATTTAATACCTTCTTTCTACTCATACAGTATAACATAATTCACGACTAAACATGATTATAAAAGTGTGATTGTGGCTATACCGAAATATGTCACAAGTGCAACTATATCATTGATAGTTGTCATAATTGGTCCCGATGCAGATGCTGGATCAATTTTATACTTATGAAAGATGAGTGGAACTAAAGATCCCATTAAAGATGAGATAGTCATTGCTGCAAAAATTGATAGAAAAACAATTCTTGCGATATCCATTGGTTTTTGGTTTCCTACTTTAATAATTGATAACATTGAAAAGACAATAATAAAAGCTAACACCGCTAGAATAGTGCTGTTTAATAAGCCAACTGAAAATTCTTTGAACACGTGTTTTTTCATTTTTTCCTTATGATTTAGGGTATCTTGTGATATTCCTAAAATTGTGACCGCTAAACTTTGGGTTCCAATATTTCCTGCCATAGCTAATATCATCGGTTGAAATAGAATTAGAACGGTTATTTCTTCTAACGTCGCTTCAAACATTGACAGTATCGTAATGGTAATAATATTTAAGATGACTGCAAGAAAGAGCCAAGGCAATCTTTGTCTACTTCTTTGTAGTGAGGTATTAGAACTCAAGTGATCTTGCACCAGTGAATAGCGTTGGTAATCATCATCATAATCTTCAATTAATTCATCAAAAATATCATCAGCTGTAATGATACCTATCATATGTTTTTCTATATCTAGCACTGGAATCGCATTTCTATCATAATTTTGAACTAAATCGATTGCCTTTTCAATCGTATCGTTTTCATAGACAAAATGAAAATCTACTTTCATGATATCTTTGAGATCTTGATTTGCTCTAGCAATAATCAGTTCTCTAATCTCTATCTTCCCAATTAATACATTTTCTTTACTGGTCACGAATATGGTATCTATATAATCATTTTCTTGAGAGTTTCTAATGATTTGGTCAGTTGCACTCTTAATGGTCATATCATCTTGAATAGTGATAAAATCTGTAGTCATCATAGATGCAGCATGATTTTCTTCATATTTAAGAAGTAATCTAATTGTTTTTGCTTTAACTTTGGTTAATTGATTTAAATATGTTTCTTGATTTTCTTCACTTAAATCTTCAATAAATTCTTTTAAGTCATCAGATTCTAGGTTTCTTAGCAATTGCTTTTGTTTTAATTTTGAAACTTTATTAATGATTTCAACTTGATCTTCATGTTCTAGTTCAACAAACATATCCCAAAACTTTTGATCATAAATAAGATCAACCATTCTTTTTTTCTCAATGTCATCTAAAGATGGATATAGCATGGCTAAATCATAAGCATGAATTGATTTAAAAGTCTTTTTTAAGGTTTCGTCACTATGTTTAAAGTTAATTTTTTTCGACATATTACATACCTCCTAGCATAAGCGTTGCTAGCCCAAAATAAACCGAAATTGTAAAAATGTCCATGAGCGTTGTAATAAAAGGTCCACTTGCTACAGCAGGATCTAGTTTAATAGACTTTAAGGTTATAGGCACAATAACAGCAACGATTGATGCAAGAAGCATTGTAAGCCATAAGGTTAGCCCTACGACAAAGGCTAAGTTAAGCGCAATACCAGAGATAGATTGATTAAGGGTTGAAAAAATATATGTTACAAAAAATGCAACTAATCCAATGACAAATCCATTAATCATACCCGTTAAAATTTCTCGTAATGAGTTTTTTAAAACACCAGTTTCATTTTTAGCAAACATCTTTAAAGTAACAGCTAGTGTTTGTGTTGCTACATTACCAGCTGAATCAGCGATTAAAGGTTGAAAAATAATTAAAATAGCAACCGCTGTTAAAATCTCTTCAAATCTTGAAGTTACTAACGATATTGGTATGGAAATAATGATTAACATAATCAACCAGGGAATTCTATGCATAGCAGTTTTTAATATGGTTCCATCAACAGTTTCAGGTAATGCAGAAAGTTTTTCAAAATCTTCTACGGCTTCTTCTTCATAAATATCTAGAGCATCATCCAATGTGACGATACCTAGAAGTTTATTTTCTATATCTAGAACAGGAATTGCATAGATTGCGTAATTTCTAATCTTTGATATCGTTTCACCAATAGGATCATTATCATAGGCAAAGGGAGAGTCATCTATGATGTCTTGAACAGTTAAAGGTAGTTTTGCTTTTAATAATTTTTTAAGTGAAACTACTCCTAAAAAAACATTTTCTTGATTACATACAAAAAGTGTAGAGATCATTTCAACTTCAGGAGCTTCTTTAATAACTTTTTTTGTTGCTTGTTTGACGTCCATGTCAGGGCTTAATGTAATAACTAAGTTCGTCATTGCTGATCCAGTTTCATCTTCATCATAATCAATTAGAGATAAAACTTCACTTTCGGTATCAAGGACTGCTAAGAGTTCTTCTTGTTCCTCTTTTTCAAGCTCTAAGATGATATCAGCAGCATCATCTGGTTCCATATTTTCAACGAGTAGTTTTTGTTTAGAAAGGTCAAATGCTTGAAGTATATTTGCAGCTTCGTCTGCATCTAAATAAGAGACAAGTTCAGCAAGCTTTATATCAGATATATTAGTGATTAATAGTTCTTGATCAGTTTCATCAAGGTCCATAAAAGATTGAGCCATATCATATCCATGAATATCTTTAAGTTTATCGATCATTTCAGCTTTATTAAGTCCTAAAATATCTTTTAGCATTGTTTGAGCTCCTTTCCATTTGAATTTTGTTATCTTTATTTTTTAATTCCAAAAATCATTCTTGCAGTTTTAAGAGAGATTGTAATCATCTTATCTTTATGCTTTATTTTCATAATACTATTAAATACATCTTTATGAACAACAACTATTTCATCGTACAAACTAATGTTTTCTAAGTTTAAATATACCAATAACTCTTTATGGTCTAGAACTCTTGTTACTTTAAATATATCTTTTTCCGAGCAATCAAATAAGCTTAGATGAGAAACAGTTTTAACGTTTCCTTTTGAATCAGGAATCGGATTTCCATGCTGACAATAACTTGGAGACCCTAGATAGTTATAAAGTTTGTCAAGAACTTCTGCACTGGTCGCATGTTCTAGTTTTTCAGCATCTTCATGAACATCTTCCCAAGAAAAACCTAATTTCTCAGTTAAAAAAACTTCCCATATTCGATGCACTCTAATCATTCTAATCGCTTCTTCCCTACCTTTAGAAGTTAATTTAATACCTTTATATGGAAGAAAAGAAACTAGTTTTTTATACTCCAGCTTCTTAACCATTTCATTGACAGATTGATCAGAGTATCCGAAATGATTTGAGATTTCATTTGTTTTAACTAAAACTTGATCACTTTGAACCGTTAATTCATATATGGTTTTAATATAATCTTCTTCAGCTTTATTTAACATATTAACCCTTCTTTCTTAGCTAAGAGCAACGTCAAGTACCATCATGACAATAAATCCAAACATGACTCCAAAGGTAGCATAGTGTGCACCTTTTGGCGTAACCTTTTGTTGTGCTTCAGGGATTAATTCTTCGACAACAACATATATCATTGCGCCAGCTGCAAAAGCTAGTGCATAAGGAAGAATTTGACTAATACTTGTGACTAAAATTGCTCCTAAAACACCTGCTATAGGTTCCACTAATCCAGATGCTTGTCCTAAGAAGAATGATTTATTCATAGAAACGCCTTCTTGTCTTAAAGGAATAGATACGGCAGCGCCTTCAGGAAAGTTTTGAATACCAATACCTATAGCTAACCCAATTGCTGAAAGGGTCGCTGCTAATGGGTCTCCTGTTACATATTGGATTGCTCCAAACGCAACACCCACAGCAAGTCCTTCTGGAATATTATGAAGGGTAATTGAAAAAACTAATAAAATATTTCTTTTTAGTTTTGTAGGAATACCTTCTTTATCATGATTCATTCCAAAATGCATGTGTGGAACTGTTTTATCAGCTAAATATAAGAATAGACCACCAAATCCAAAACCAATCGCAACTACTAGCCATGAGATTGCACCTTGATCATTTGCCATTTCAATAGCTGGTGCTAATAAAGACCAAAAACTTGCAGCTATCATAACGCCTGATGCGAATCCGAGCATTAAATTAAATACATTTCTATTGATTGTTTTGAAAAAATATACTAAAGATGCACCAAGTGCAGTCAGTCCCCACGTAAATGTTGTTGCTAATAAAGCTTGCATTGCATAGCTTAACGACATAAACCAATCTAACATTTTATCACCCATTCTTTTCTATTATTTTAAGGCTAACCTTAATTCCATATTAACTATATCACAAGTCATTTATATTTTCAAGGTTAACTCTAATTAAAAGTAAAAAAGATGGTCTTTATTACATAAATAAAGCATTCTAGGATTCTAGAATGCTTCATCTATATAATTTCTTTTTATAACTCTATTTATTTTTTATATGGTGCGAAGTCGATATTCTTGAATGTAGAGTTAGTTTCTTTCTTATAACCAGTCTTGAAGATTAAGTCATAAGTGTTTTGTTTAGCATCGATTGTTAAAGTATCAATTAATGTATAAGCTGTTGGAGCGTTATCAATTTTTGGTCCGCCAGTTAATCCAGTTAATCCATCTTTACCATCAATAATGTTCTTAGCGATTGCTACTGAGTTGTTAACTAATTTATGAGTATCTTTAAATACTGTCATTGTTTGAACGCCTTTACCATTTACAGGATCGCCTAGTAAACTAGCTAATGCAACGTCTGAAGCATCTTGACCAGTTGTATAGTAACCAGTGTATTTAGTAGCCATCTTAGCGAATTCTTGACGAATTGCAGCTGAAGTGTCATCATTTGGTGCTAATACAAATACATCAGCACTTACTTTAACGATTTGTGCAACTAATGCAGCAGCTTTAGTACCAGCAGTTTCTGCATTCCAGTCAGTGTCGATTGAACCCATAGCAGCTTGTAAAGCAGTTTTAGCAGCATCATTGAATGTAGCTTCTGTGTAGAAACCAACACCACTTAATAAATTCTTATCGATATTAACGATATTAAACATATTAAGGTTAGGTTGAATTTCTTCCATAGCTCCACCAAAGAAATAAGTAGCATTTGGCCAGTCAGCAGTTCTACCAGCGAAAATAGCTAAGTCAGCTTTTTTAGTTGCTGAATAACCAGCAGCTTTAGCAGCGTCTACTAAGTGTTTACCTTGTGCTTTACCTACATTCCAACTATTGAAAGTTGTGTAGAAATCAGCTGTAGCTGTAGCACTTTTTGCCATACGGTCATGAGCGATTAGTTTAACGCCAGCAGCTTTAGCAGCTTGAACAGCACCAGCTCCTGAACCTTCAACTGTAATGATAATTACTTCTGCGCCATTAGCAATTAATGCTTCAACGTTTTGTTTTTCTTTTGCTTCATCGCCATCTGAGAATAAAATATCATACTCATAGCCTTTACCTAATTTAGCTAATTCTTCTTCAAAGAACGCGCCATCTTGTTTAGCCCATCTTTCTTCAGATGCATCTGGTAATACAACGCCAATTTTAATTGACTTACTACCGCAAGCAGCTAAAGACAATACTACTACTACTGCAAGAACTAATGTAAAAAATTTCTTCATTTCTCTTTTTCTCCTTTTTTTTCTTATATTTTTAGTGCTTTTCGCACTATAATAAACTTAAGCTTTTTTTAATTTAGCATTTTGAATATAATCTTCTTCTGATGCACTTCGAATCGTATCTTTAATTCTATTATATGCTCCTAGTGCACTCGTATACTCATATTCTAATTCAATAATTTCTGAACCACCTAATTTTTTGACTGCATTTAGTGCCTTTTTAGATGCATTCAATTTTAACTTAGCATCTTTATATTCAACTTTATATTCTAGTTTTGCATAGTGCATACCAACCATATCAGCACCTCTAACATTTCTAGTATAAACGTCGAAGACAACTGCTAATAATAATACAGATCCTAAAACGATTGGTTCTATGTTTGAGTTAACTGCAGCTAGCGCCATACCATTTTTTAATGACATAATTACAATTGAACCAATAAATGCATTGACAACTTTACCAACACCACCATTAGCACTTGTACCACCAATATAAGCAGCAGCAATTGCATATAATTCCCAAAACGGACCATGATTAGGCGATGTATTTTGTAACATTGATGCATACATTACACCAGAAAATAATGCTAGGATACCCATTGAAACAAAGACGAT
Organism: uncultured Mariniplasma sp.; assembly: GCA_964368955.1. Lineage (GTDB taxonomy): Bacteria > Bacillota_I > Bacilli_A > Acholeplasmatales > Acholeplasmataceae > Mariniplasma. The sequence continues at coordinate 1,717 of CAYJDZ010000006.1, read as the reverse complement.
AATTAATGTCTTTTCAACACTGATACCAGATAGTTCTGCAGCATCAGGATTTCCACCAACTGCATAAATTCTTCTACCTAATACCGTTTGAGTTGTAAACACATGATAGATTACTACAATAACAGCAGTAATTAATAATAAGTAAGAGATACCTCTAAATGTTGATAGTGTATATGATATAAAGAAAATAATTGCTGCCATGATGACAAGTTTTGTAATAAACAATTCTATTTTTTCTAATGGTATATTTAAAGCTCTATTTTTTCTTCTTTTTAGAAACCCAAACACAACCAATAATACAATCAATAGTATACCTACACTAAAAGTCAAGACATCAACGGTTCCAACCACATTATTTGTCAAGTATCCAACCCCAATCTTATTAAAGAAAGTATTCGTTGTTGGAATTGTTCGATTATTTGTCTTAAGCATGAGCAGTCCTTTAAAGATGAACATACCCGCTAGCGTTACAACAAATGATGGGATTTTTACTTTTGCTATAAATAGACCTTTGATTAAGCCAACAACGATTGTAATCACTAAAGCTGATAAAACTGCTACAATCACACTTTGTCCATTTACTTCTACTGATACAACTACATATGCACCAAGGAAAGCCCCAAGAAAACCAACAGATAAGTCAATCTGTCTAGTGACAATGACTAGCGTCATACCAACTGCTAATACAGATACATATGCAGTTTGATTGAGTAAGTTTGTAAAGTTTGTCGGTTTTAAGAAATTCCCACCGGTCATAATTGAGAAAATAATAAATATGACCCCAAGTGCGATATACATCCCATAATCTCTAATGTTAGTTCTTAACATTGAAGTTAGGGTCAAAACATATTTATATACTGGATTTATTTTTTTCATTTTAGACTCCTATAGTGCTGCTTTAGCTAAGATTTTCTCAGGCGTTGCGTCTTCTATATTAAACTCAGCAGTTTGAACACCTTCAGCAATGACGTATACTCTATCACACATCCCCATAATTTCTGGTAATTCAGATGAAATCATAATGATACTCATGCCTTGTGCAACTAGTTGGTTGATGATTGTATAGATTTCATATTTTGCTCCAACATCAATACCTCTTGTCGGCTCATCTAGAATCAATATTCTAGGTTCAGCAAACAGCCATTTAGCAACTTGAACCTTTTGTTGATTTCCACCACTTAGATTTTTTGCTTGTTGGAAAATAGATGGTGTCTTAATATTTAAGTCTTTAACATATTTTTTAGCTTGAACAGATTGTTCTTGAAAATTAAGAAAACCAGCTCTAGATATTTTTTGTAGATCGGTTATGGTAATATTTTGACCGATATCTTCACCTAAAATAAGGCCATCACGTTTTCTATCTTCAGAAACATAAGCAATACCTTGTTTAATTGCTTTTAGAGGTGAGTTCATATGAACAACTTTTCCAAAAACAACGGTACTACCAGATATCTTGTAATTTCTAGAATTACCAAATAAGCTTAATGCGAACTCTGTCCGTCCAGCTCCCATTAAACCAGCAATCCCAACAACTTCACCTTTTTTAACCTTAATATTAGAGTTATTAACTACATATCGGTTTTTATTTGTGTCAAATGCATTAAAGTGAATCGTTTCTAAAACTACTTGACCATCTTTAAACTTCGGTCTTTTAGGAAATATATCTGTAATTGATCTACCAACCATATTTTTGATGATTTCTTGTTCATTAATTTGC
>CAYJDZ010000005.1:0-21122 GCA_964368955.1 uncultured Mariniplasma sp. | reverse complement strand
GCTGACATCATTATTGTTGCTGCAGGAAGACCTCACATTTTAACTAAAGACATGGTTAAAAAAGGTGCTATTGTTGTTGATGTTGGTGTCAATAGAGTTGATGATAAGCTCATTGGTGATGCGGATTTTGAAGATTTAAAAGATATATGTTCTTATATAACTCCGGTACCTGGAGGCGTTGGTCCTATGACAATCCATAGTTTATTAGAAAATACATTTGAACTTTATTTAAATCACGTTCATAAGTAAAATAAATTATATTTAAGTTTATAAAAAGGCTTTTAAACTTGCATTAATTTTGCTATAATATATTTGTATATGATTATCGTATAAGCTATCTATGATGGAGATGGCGTTTCTACCGAAATACCTTTTTATTTCGACTACGATTATTTAAAACATAGGGGTTGTTTTTATGAACGTAACCAAGATGTACGCATAATTATCATACATTAAAGGGCGGAACTATATAAGTAGCGTCCATTTATTTGAAAACACCACACTTTTTGGGGTGTTTTTTTATTAATATAATGCTAAAATGGATATGTGCTTCAAAAAAAGGAGAATGATTAGATGAATATATGGCATGATATAAGCAAAGCGCGTATAAAACCAGAAAAATTTATTGCTTGTATTGAAATATCAAAAGGATCTAAGAAAAAATACGAGCTTGATAAAGAAACGGGAATGATTGTTTTGGATAGAATTCTATTTACATCAACTCACTATCCTGCAAATTATGGATTTATACCAAGGACTTATGCTGGAGATAATGACCCACTTGATGTCTTAGTTTTATGTCAAGAAGACATAGAACCTTTATCACTTGTGGAATGTTATCCAATTGGAGTCATGAAAATGATTGACTCAGATGAAATTGACGAAAAAATTATTGCCATTCCATTTGGAGACCCTTCACTGACTCAATACAAAGACATTAGTGAACTACCAAGTCACTTATTAACTGAAATGGGTCACTTTTTTGAGGTGTATAAATCACTAGAAGGTAAAAAGACATATATCTTAGATATAGAAGGCAAAGAAGCCGCAAAAAAAATAATTGTTGAAAGTATTAAAACCTACGACGAAAAATTTGGAAAGTAAGGAAGATGATTTATGGGAAGAGCGTTTGAAGTAAGAAAAGTTGCGATGGGAAAAACCGCAGCTGTTAAAAGTAAATTGTATGCTAAATATGGAAAAGAAATATATATGGCTGCGAAAAGTGGTGTGCCCGATCCTGAATTGAATCAATCATTAAAACGCATTATTGAAAAAGCTAAAAAAGATCAAGTAACTGCTGATGTGATTAAGCGTGCGATTGATAAGGCAAAGGGCGGTTCTGAAGATAATTATTCAGAAGCAAGATATGAAGGTTTTGGTCCTGGAAACTCACTAATTATTGTAGAATGTCTAACTGATAACGTGAATAGAACGATTGCAGAGGTTAGACATTGTTTTACAAAAACAAATGGTAAACTAGGTGTTTCAGGTTCTGTCCTACATCAATTCAACCATCAAGCTGTTATCACAATTCCAGGCTTTACAGAAGATGAAGTTTTAGAAACACTTGTATTAAATGATGTTGATGTCACCGATATTGAAGCAGAAGAAGATGGTGTAACTATTTTAGGTGATGCTAAAGATTTCAATCTTATGCGTACAGCATTTACAGATCATAATCCAGAAATTGAATTTATTACAGATGAAATTATGTGGTTGCCTATTATGAGTACTGAACTTTCTACGGAAGAAGAAAAACAGACATTAAATCGTTTACTTGATATGCTAAATGAACTAGATGATGTCCAAGATGTTTATCACAATGTTAAGCTAGATTAAGTTGCTTTATAAATTCTATAATTTATCATAGTAAAAACGAAAGATAGTCTCTAAAATTCATTATAGATTATCTTTTTTTTTGTACCTTATTATGTTATAATAAGTCGAAGAGAATGCCAGGAGGAAAAAATGAATATAAAGACACAAGATCCTTTGATAAATCAATTTATCGAGAGTGAAAAAAACAGACAAGAATTCAATATTGAATTAATTGCTTCTGAGAACTTTGTTTCACAGGCAGTTTTAGATGCTCAAGGCTCTATTTTAACCAATAAATACGCTGAAGGCTATCCTAAAAAAAGATACTATGGTGGTTGTGAATTTGTTGATGAAATTGAAACTGAAACGAAAAATAGATTAAAAGAATTATTTGATGTAAAGTTTGTGAACGTACAACCTCATTCAGGATCTCAAGCAAATATGGCAGTCTACCAAGCTTTATTAGAACCTGGAGAAGTTATTTTAGGCATGTCACTATCCGAAGGTGGTCATTTAACTCATGGATATCATTTAAATTTTTCTGGTAAACTTTATAAAAGCTACTTTTATGGAGTTGATCATCAAACTGAAATGATTGATTATAAAAAGGTTAGAGAAATTGCTTTAGAAGTCAAACCGAAACTAATCATAGCTGGAGCAAGCTCTTATTCTAGAATTATTGATTTCAAGAAGTTTAGAGAAATTGCAGATGAAGTTGGAGCTTATCTTCACGTTGATATGGCGCATATTGCAGGATTAGTTGCTGCTAAATTGCATCCATCACCAATAGAATATGCTGATGTTATCTCATCAACAACGCACAAAACACTAAGAGGCCCTCGAGGAGGGATCATCTTAACAAATAACGAAGAAATTGCAAAGAAAATTGATAAAGCCGTATTTCCAGGCATGCAAGGAGGCCCTTTGATGCATGTGATTGCAGCAAAAGGTGTTGCCTTTAAAGAAGCCCTAGATCCAAGTTTTACAGTTTATCAAGATCAAGTTATAAAAAATGCAAAGGCTTTATCAAAAGCACTAACAGAAATTGGGTGTCGAATCGTTAGTGGGGGCACCGATAATCATTTACTTTTAGTTGATGTTAAATCAAAATATCAAATTACAGGATTAAAAGCTGAGACAATATTACATGAGGTAGGTATTACTTGCAATAAAAATGGGTTGCCATTTGATACCGAAAAACCACATTATACAAGTGGAATCCGCTTAGGAACACCTGCGGTAACCACGAGAGGTTTTAAAGAAGAAGAAATGAAACAGATTGCTCTATTAATTGATTTGGTACTCAGAAACATAGATGACCAAAATATATTAAATCAAGTGCGAGATGAAGTCATAAAATTAACTAAAAAATATCCGTTATACAAGAAGGGAGAATAGGAATGATTGAAAAGACAAGATGTATTCCTGATGGTAAGAAACAATTAAAAACACTTCCAACCGAGCATTATAAAGATGCAAAATACTTATACTATCCTGTAACTAGCGCGAGATGTCCAGAAGGTGAGACATGCGTGATTGGTGGACAGTTTGTAAAAGTAGGAGAAGTCATTGGGACAAGAAAAGGTGCTTTCTTCGAACAACCTATGCATGCAACTGCAAGCGGTGAAGTTGTAGGTAATGAAAAGCATATTGATCAAAGTGGAAAGCATGTAGATTGTTTAATTGTTAAAAACGATTTTAAATATGAACTACATGAATCTATAAAAGATCGAACAGATGAAGAAATTGATGTTTTAACTAAAGAAGATTATGTGTCTATTGTTAAAGATGCTGGACTTGTTGGATTAGGGGGTAGTGCATTTCCTACCTACATTAAACTAAGCACAAAAGATAAAATAGACGTTGTGCTTGCAAATGGGGTTGAATGTGAACCAAATCTAATTAGTGATTATGGATTGATGATGACTAATCCAAGAGCCGTTATAGAAGGCCTTGTTTTTGCGATGAAAGCATCTGGAGCTAAAAAAGGTGTTATCGCAATCAAGAAAAAATATAAGGAAATTGATGAGAGATTATCTTTTTGTATGCGCGAGTTTGCAAATTATGACATTTCAATTGCACGAGTAGGAAATTTTTATCCGCAAGGATGGGAATTGATGACCATAAAAAGTGCTTTAGGTATAAAAATACCTCAAGGAGAACTACTTTCTAAATATGGCGTGCTTAATTTTAACGTCTCTACACTAGCAAGCATTTACGCAGCTGTTAGAAACCGTCTACCTGTATTAGAGAGATATATATCTTTAAGTGGAAACGGCATTCACAATAAAAATATAAGAGCTAGAATCGGAACGTTGATGACAGAACTTATTAATTTAGCTGGCGGATATAAAGATATCGAGATACCCAAAGTGCTTATTTTAGGTGGACCAATGATGGGTACTAATGTTGCTCAAGATGATATCGTTATGACACATACGACTACTTCACTAATTGTTTTAAATGAGGAAGTTGTTAAAGAAGAGCCATGTATACATTGTGCATCTTGTGTTTATTCATGTCCAGTTGAAATTCAACCTGTCCAAATTATGAATGCTTATAAAACAAGAAATAAAGATATTCTTAAACAATTAGAAGTTAGTAAATGTATTGAATGCGGCCTTTGTTCATTTGTGTGTCCATCAAAAATACATTTAACAGAATATATGCGTAAAGCGAAAAGCTTTGCGAGTAAGTAGGAGGATAGAATGCAAACAATTAAACAAACAAGTCCTTATGTTCGTAAGGATGTAAGCACGAAGCGTATGATGATTGATGTTCTAATCGCACTTACTCCAGTAGTCGTATTTTCGATTTATCGTTTTGGCTCTGATGCAGTGATTAGAATTTTGGTTTCACTAGTTGTTATGGTTGGGCTTGAAGCAGTAGCTTTTGGCATGATGAATAAACCAGTGAAAAGTGATTCTTTTAAAGAAAGATTAAAATCTAGATATAAAGATTTTACGATTAACAATATTACAGCTCCTGCAGTGAGTGCCGTTATATTTGCGATGTTATTGCCATCCAAATTACCAATATATGCAGTTGTTGCTGGTGCGAGTTTCGGTATTATTGTAGGTAAAATGTTATTTGGAGGCATGGGTTCTAACATCTTTAATGTTGCAGCTGTTGGACGTATTTTTATTGCTTTAGCATTAACGAGTATGTTTGCGGGAACATATGTCGGTGTCGATTTAATCGCTGGCGGCACTGCGTTAACGGCAATTAGAACTGGAGCTGGATTCCCTTATACATTAAATAGCTATCCACTTATAGATATGTTTTTAGGTAATATTCCTGGATCGATGGGTGAAATAAGTTCACTTGCTATATTGATTGGAATGGCTTACTTATTAATTCGCAAATCAGCAGATTATAGAGTCATTGTTTCTTCAGTAGGTACATTTACCCTACTTATATTTATTGCTGGATTAAAGTTGTATCCTGAACAAGTTATTGAATACACGTTATTTCATTTATTGTCTGGTGGTATTTTATTTGGTGCTGTATTTATGATTACTGATCCAGTAACTTCACCAATAACTAGACCAGGTCGTTGGATTTATGGGATATTAGTGGGTGCTTTAGTTGTTTTAATTAGATTGTTTGGCGCATATCCAGAAGGGGTAGCGTTCGCGTTATTATTTTCTAATATGTTTGTTCCACTTATTGATTATCCACAATGGGCTACTAACAAATTTAAACCTGCATTTTTTATTGGTACAGGAGTTGCTTTTGTTGCACTAGCTTTAATTGTATTCTTTGGTGTAGGAGGAGCTGTCTAATGAAAAAACTATTTGAAAAATATCCTATGTTTCATTTTACTTTTGTTTTAACGCTTGTTTCTATTGTTTGTGGCATCGTCATTGGTGGTGCAAATGCAATAACAGCTCCAGTAATTGATAAAAACTTGTTAGCTGCAAAAGTTGAAGCGTTTGAAAGTGTTTTAACAGGAATTGATAGTTTTGACGATATTAAAACGACTGCAGAATATCCTAAAACGATTCAAAGTATAGCAAAAGGTTATGATAAATCTAAAGCAGTACTTGGATATATTTATGAAGCATATGGCAGTAATAAATATGGAGATATGACAATTGTCGTTAGTGTTGGATCAGATGGGACAGTTTTAGGAGCAACATTTGTTGCGATTGAACAAAGCCTTAATGTACCTGGTACAAGAACAAACTTAACTTTATATATAGGCTCAAAGATTACTAATCTTGAACCTAAGGGTGATATTTTAACAGGAGCAACTGGAAGCTTATCGACACTTCAAGGTTTATTAGCAGATGTAGCAACTGCACACAGTTTAACAGGTGGAGAAGTTATTGTTGATCTGCTTGATGAAGCATATGGCGCAAGCTATACACTAGAAAATGATGCTACATTTACTGCAACTGCTCATGTAACTGCTAAATCACTAGTTAAACAAGGTGCAAACCAAGTTGGTTATATGTTTAGTTTAAGTGGCAGTGGTGAATATCAAACAGGTGCTGTTGACAGTGTTGTTATGGAAATATATTTTGATGCAAATGATAAAATCGTAAAAGTCGTACTACCTGATGATGAGTATAAACATACTGGTGGTGGCTTTAAAAATAAAAACTTAGAATATTTAAAATTATTTGTAGGCGTATCTAAGAGTGAAATCTTAGGTGTTGTTAATGGTAGTAACACTGATATTACAGCGGGTGCTTCTAACACAAGAGCATTATTTGATATACTGTTTAATGCGTTTATAAGTGAGGTGGCATAATATGAAAAGACAAAACTTATTCTTGCTTATTAACTTCATAATATTATTAGTTATCGGGGTACTCTTTGTTGTTGTTAATGATAGTGTTACTTTAAAAGATCCAGAAGATAAACTTTTTGGTCAAAAAATAGAACTAGTTAATGGTCAAAAATTAGCTTCGATTCCAAATATGTCTGCGAATTCAACTAATTTTGATTTAATCGATTACAAATGGATTGCAAAAGATAAAAACGATAAGACAATTGGCTTTGTGTATCATGCTGTTATAAAAAACGATTTTAACTTAACAGGCTCAGGTGTTGATTATGGATTTATTGAATTACTAGTTGGTATTACATTAGAGGGTAATGTGAGTGTAGAATATATCACCATTTACCAATCACAATGGGCGATAGTTGGTATTCAAAAGTTCATTCAAGATAGCTATCAAGAAATTCCTTATCAAAAAGTAACTACAATTCCAAGTTTTGATGCAGATATTGTATCTGGAGCAACTGAAAAACCTGCTACAGTTTCAACAGACGCGATTAAAAGTTTGGTAGAAAAAGTAGTTGCCCTACATTATGACTTAGCAACAGAAGATCCATATGAAGAGATATTTGGAACAGATCAATACGAATTAAGTGTTGATGCTTCATTTATAACTACTGAACATATTATTAAAAAACAACTTGTCACAGATGGTACTGACTCATTAGGTTATATTTTCAGTGTTTCTGGTAGAGGTGAGTATCAAAATGGTGCATTTGATAGTATTGTTATAGAGCTTATCTTTGGGACTGATAATAAAATTATTGGTATCTTGCTTCCAGAAGAAACATATAAACATTCAAGTGGTGGATTTAAAGATAAAATCGAACAATACTTATTAAATTTCATTGGATTAACTTCAACTCAAATTAAAGGTATTGTACTTGATAATGTCGATTCTGACGTTACTGCAGGTGCATCTAATACAAGAGTTCTTGTAGATCAATTACTATCAGCATTTGTAAATGAATACATTCCTACAGAATCAGGTCCTTATGATGAAATGTTTGGAAAAACCAATTTAATAGTTGCTAATGCTGATGCATTTATCCCAACAGCACATATAATAGGAAAACAAATAATTTCTGATGGTGCAAACACTTTAGGTTATATTTATAGTGTCTCAGGTAATGGAGAATATAGAAACACTTTCTTTGACAGTATTGTTTTAGAACTGATTGTTGGAGTTGATAACAAAATTGTTGGTATACAACTTCCAGAAGAAACTTATAAACATTCAACAGGTAATTGGAAAGATAAAAATGATACTTACATATTGAATTTCATTGGATTATCAATCAACGAGATACAAGGTATGGTTAATGATGCTGTCGCATCAGATGTAACAAGTGGAGCTTCTAATACTAGAGCATTAATTGATGATCTTTTAGAAGCGTTCGTAAGTGAGGTGAACTAAGATGACAGAAACTACAAAAGTCCAAGTGAAAAAAATACCTCCTAAAAAGGTTAAAGAAAAAGAAGATAGTTTGATGGATATCTTTACTAAAGGTATCTGGAAAGAAAATGGAATATTTGTTATGGTATTAGGGATGTGTCCAGCTCTAGCTGTTACATCAACCTTTGAAGGTGCGTTTGGTATGGGTATACTTGTTATGATAGTTCTTACCTTAACAAATACATCGGTATCATCGATTAGAAAGTTTGTTCCGAACACTGTTAGAATACCAACATACGTTATTATTATTGCTACTGAAGTTACTGTATTAAAAATGTTTGTTGATGCATTTGCACCAGCTCTTGCAGCTGAATTAGGTGTGTTTATTGCACTGATTACTGTTAACTGTGTGGTTTTTGGTAGAGCAGAAGCATTCGCTTCTAAAAATAAAGTTATTCCATCAATGTTAGATGGTCTAGGCGTTGCAATCGGATTTGGTGTTTCATTATCTATGATTGGATTTGTAAGAGAGTTCTTTGGAACAGGTATGATCAAATTAGGTCAAGTCTTACCTCTTGGTTTTGAATATACATTCTTAGGTAATGCAGGCTTAGATAAATATGCTTTATCTGTATTAGTTCAGCCACCGGGAGCATTTTTAGTGATTGGATTCTTACTTGCGATTATTACTGCAGTTAGACAAACAAAGAAGGGAGCTAAGAAATAATGAACTTATTAGCGATATTAATTTCTGCAATGTTAATTAATAACATTGTCTTAATGCAATTCTTAGGTCTATGTTCATTCTTTGGAGTTTCTACAAAGATGAAGTCTGTTGTAGGGATGGGGTTTGCTGTTATTGTTGTTATTTTCTTAGCAGCATTAATAACATATCCTTTATATCATTTTGTTTTAGTTGATTTAAAAATTGAGTATATTGATACGATTGCATTTATCTTAGTAATCGCATCATTGGTACAATTAACAGAATTAGTAATCAAAAGATTAAGCACAAGTTTATACAAAGCTTTAGGTGTTTATCTCCCTTTAATTGCAACCAACTGTGCTGTATTAGGTGTTGCTTTAAATAATGTTGCAGTACCTGTAAGTTATTTAGAAGCATTAACTTATGCTCTAGGTTCAGGATTGGGATATGCATTTATTATTATTGCATTTACCGCGATTCGTTTAAGATTAGATAGTGCGAATGTGCCAAAAGCACTTAAAGGTATGCCAATTGCATTAGTAACCGCTGGATTAATGGCGCTTGCTTTCATGGGATTGTCAGGGTTAATCTGATGCCACAATTTCTAATTTTAATGGCAGTTTTAGTAGGAATCATTAGTTTATACGTTGGCACAATGTATTTAAACAAAAAAGTTGCGATTCCAGAAAGTTGTAAACAAGCATATTTAGAAGCTCAATCATGCGAATCTTGTGCATCAAGAGATGGTGGCAGTTGTGGGTTTAACGATGCACTTGAATTCATGAAGGAGGTCAAACTATGATAGAGATATTATATCCATTTATAATATTAGGGTTACTAGGCATTTTGATGGGTGTTACACTATCACTAGCAAACAAATATTTGACTGTTGTTGAAGATCCTAGAATTAATGAAGTAGAAAAACTACTACCAAATTATAATTGTGGTGCTTGTGGTACTCCAGGTTGTCATGCATTTGCAGAAGGCATCATTAACGGTGAGGTTAAAAATCTTTCTAGATGTAAACCAGGAAAAGTTGATAAGCATTTTAATCCTATATTAGCGTATTTAAAAGAGAATCCTGACAAAGAAGGAAACATTGTAGATGTGAAGATTTAGGACATGTTTAATGTCCTTTTCTTTGCCCAATTATGATATAATTAATAAAGAATAATGATTAGAGGCTTTTAGATGAAAAAAATATTATCATTTTGCATTATTTTACTTAGTATAATGATGCTCACAGCATGTCAAAATAAAGAAGAAAAACTATATACTTTTAATTTCTATGATTATATGGATACTTTTATTGGAGTATCTATTCAAGCGAGTAGCGAAGAAGAAGCGAAAACTTATGAAAAAGAAATTGACGAGATTTTTAAAATGTATCACGAGTTATCGACAGTTTATGAAGCTCTAAACAATGATTCACTATATCTAGAGAACATTTATTCAATCAATCAAAAAGTCAATCAAAAACTTGAAATTGATCAACCATTATATGAAGTTTTATCTTATGCTTTAGAGATTCAGGATTTGACCGACAATTATTTTGATATCTCAATAGGTAAATCAGTCGATGTTTGGAAAAAAATGATGACTGAAGTGACAGAGGAATTTGAAGTAGGAGATACCATTTTTTTGTATCATTATTATGAGGGTGAGAAAAAAGAATCAAATAAAATAGTTATGAATCAAACAGGAGTTATTGAGTCAATTCAAAAAGATGGAAATAAAGATATCGTCTTAAGTATTACTCTAAAATTCAGTAACGAAACCATAACAATAGATAGAAATGATGCATATGAAAAAGAAGTTTCAAACACAGTTTATCAAAAGGCACTAACTGATATTGCTCTATTAGATTTTAGTGATAATCAAATTATTTTGGATACAGAAAATCAAAAGTTTTATGTCACTATCAAAGGTGATGATATCAAACTTGATCTAGGTGCAGTTTCAAAAGGATATGCGACTCAAAAAGCATATGACTATATCTTATCAAAGGAAATAAAGAATTTCTCAATTACAGCTGGAAGTAGTTCAATTGTTTTAGGTGAAAATCAAAAACGTCCTGAGGAAGATGGAGTTTTTTATGTTTCCTTAGCAAATCCTGTAAAAACAGAAATTACTGATAAAACAACTTATGGAACAGTAAAAGTTAAAAATATGAGTGTCACAACTAGCGGCAATTACGAACAATATGTATTGCATAATGGAAATCGATATCATCACATTGTGTCTCCTTTTGAAAAGATGCCTGTTCAGTATTATCATACAGTTACTATCTTAGGCAAAAACGCGGCTCTTCTTGATGCTTTATCAACTGCACTCTTTTCCATGAGTCCAGAAGTTATGTCTGCTTGGCTTTTGAAACATCAAGATGAACTCGATATTGAAATCATAAGATTTAATCAAGACTCAACTCTCACTACGTTTTTAAAAAACACTACATTTGAGGAGCATTAAGTGTGATTACCAAAAATAAGAAAGCAAATATGAATCAAAGAGATATTCTATTAATTGCTATCCTCTTACTTGTAGTAGGCGGACTTTTCTTATTTTTTCAAGTATTTAATGCACCAAAGGATGCAAGCTATGCACATGTTTACTATGGTAAAACGAGTGAACCTCTTGCAACAATAGATTTTTTAAAGAATAAAGTTGTGATTAATGGAAAACAAGAAGTCTCAAGTGAATACAATCAAAATTATCCATTACTTGATGAAGGAAAAAGAACAATCACATTATTAGGAGATTATGAAATCAATGGAATAAAACAAATTATTGTTATCGAATATGATTTTGGCAAGAAAACAGTTCAAATCATTGAAGAACAAAGTCCTAACCATATATGCAGTAAAGAAGGAGTATCTAACGGAAAACCATTAATTTGCTTACCCAATCGAGTTCGAGTTGAATTTGAAAGCGATGATAATGGATCTGATTTTACCGTTTAATGATTATGAAACAAACTAGAAAAATGATTTTAATTGCAAATTTCTTAGCGATTGCAATCGTCCTTAACTTAATCGAATCTGCATTAGCCCTTACACCGATTCCTGGAGCAAAGTTAGGGTTTGCTAATGTAATCACACTAATTATCTTGTATGTATACTCTTTTAGAGATAGTAGTGCCTTGACTTTACTAAGAGTTATTTTAGTAGGTGTTCTTAGCGGTCGTTTATTAGGGCCTACTTTTTACATGAGTTTAGGTGGCGCAACAGCATCGATACTAGCAATGGGATTAATGAAAAAATTAAATTTTTTTAGTATTCTTGGAGTGAGTGTCGTTGGATCCATATTTCATGTGTTTGGGCAAATTGGTGCAGGTATATTTGTGATTGGAAGTACAGCAATTATATATTGGATGCCACTCATGTTATTATTAAGCATTCCAGCAGGTATTATTACTGGGTTAATAGCAAAAAGATTTGTTGCTTTATGGGATACCTGGTATAAAGAAGTCGTGTAATAAATACAATTTAGAAATAATCACTTGAATTATTAAAATAGTAATGATATAATGAATTAGCAAAAACTTACTATGGCTATGAAGCTATGGCGGAAGGAGATAGGTTATGAAATCAGGAATTCATCCAAAATATAACGTTATTAAAGTAAAATGTTCAACATGTGGATTTGAACATGAAGTAGGTACTACAGCAAAAGACTTTAGAATTGATACATGCTCAAATTGTCATCCATTCTACACAGGTCAACAATCATTTATTCAAGTTGCTGGACGTGTTGAAAAATTTAATAAACGCTATGGAATTAGTGCAAATAAGCAAGATAAGGAATAACGTGATGTTAAATCACGTTTTTTATTAATAAATTCAAAAAAAGGGGATAAAAATTATGTATCATACATATAAAAATGGTTTTATAGAAGTCGTTTGTGGTCCTATGTTTGCAGGAAAAACAGAGGAACTTATTAGACGGATAAAAAGATTAGAGTATGCTAAGCAAAATGTATTAGTTTTTAAACCTAAAGTAGACACGAGATATGATATTAACGAAATAGTTTCTCATAATATGAGCAAAAAACCGTCAATTATTATTGATAAAAGTATAGAAATTTTGAACTACATTAAAGATAATACAGATGCAGTAGTTATTGACGAAGTTCAATTTTTCGATCAAGACATTGTCCAAATAGCAGAAGACTTAGCGAATAGAGGCATTAGAGTAATTGTTGGAGGATTAGATCGAAATTTTAGAGGTGAACCTTTTGGCCCTATGCCAGAATTACTTGCATGTGCAGAATTTGTGACTAAGTTAACGGCAATATGTGTTAAAAGTGGATTGCCAGCGACTAGAACACAACGGATTATTGATGGCAGACCTGCAAACTATTCAGATCCAACCATATTGTTAGGAGCAAACGAATCATATGAACCAAGATCAAGACATTATCATGAAGTCCCAGGAAAACCTAAAAAAATATAAATATATGAAAGAGGCTTTGAAAGAAGCCATGAAGGCTGAATTAAAAAATGAAGTTCCAGTAGGAGCTGTTGTTGTATATAAGGATAAGGTTATTGCAAGAGCACATAATTTAAGAGAATCCAAGCAAATTATACATGGCCACGCTGAATTATTAGCAATGATGAAAGCAGCAAAGAAAATTGGGTCTTGGAGATTGGAAGATTGTGAAGTTTATGTTACAATGGAACCGTGTCCGATGTGTGCTGGAGCAATGATTCAATCAAGAATTAAAAAAGTGTATTATGGGGTCAAAGATTATAAAGCTGGAGTCGTTGATAGCATCATTCATTTATTTGAATACCCATTCAATCATAAGGTAGAATCAGAAGGGCTAATAATGCACGAAGAAAGCGAAAAATTGTTAAAAACATTTTTTCAAGAATTAAGAAATAAATAACATATTAAGTCCCTATCAAGCATCATCATTCAATAGTAACTTGTGAACCTGGTCAGGTCTTGATCGAAGCAGCCATAAGCATGTTTACTATGTGGGTGATGATGCTTGATAGGGATTTTTAGATGATTTACCATAATTATGTCTAAAAATCAGATGTAATGTTATAATTAAAACAATGGAGGAAATATTAATGAAACTAAATGCAAAAATTTACAAACAATTGACAAATGAGCCATTTGAGAAACAAGAAATTAATGGAAAAACAGTTGAATTCCACTATATGGATAATTCACCTTTTTTAGCACAGTTCGCTTCTAGAGGTCGTTTCGCAGTTTGGACTTCCGATGGAATGAACTATAAAGTATTAATAGAAAGCACATATTATGAAGCTTTAAAACCATTTTATGAATATGAAGTTAACGTTATTTGGTTAAGCTTTTTAGAAAAAGTTTCTTCAATAAGCAAGAAGATTAATTCATGGTTTATTATTCCGACTCTAGCTCTATATGCTGTTGGTGCTTTATTAGCAATTTTGTTCTTCCAAGAACAAACGCTTCCTATTTTATTGGGTCTAATTGTTATCGTTGTTATTAGCAATATGGTCCAAAGCAGAGTAGTTAATAAGAAAGTTAGAGAAGAAAATCAAAATACCCAAGATAAGATTCGTGGACATTTAGGTCAAGAAGATTTTGATAAACTTGTTAAATCTCAGGAAGATCACTACCAAGCTTATTTTAAATTTGACGAACCTGTTGATGATAATGACGAAATGACAATTGAACACGATGAGCCAAATACAGATGTAAATAGCGATATTGACGAAGAAATAAAGGAGAACAATGATGGAAAATAAGGCTATAAATGCAATTCGTTTTTTAGGCGTTGATGCCATTAACAAAGCAAATTCTGGACATCCTGGAATTGTTTTAGGTGCGGCACCAATGGCTTATAAATTATTTACTGGACATTTAAATATTGATGTAAAAAAACCTCAATGGATCAATAGAGACCGCTTTGTTTTAAGCGCTGGACACGGTTCTATGTTGCTTTATGCATTGAACCATCTTTCAGGATATAAAATATCTATGGAAGATATCAAGAAATTTAGATCAATTGGAAATACACCAGGTCACCCTGAATATAGACACACTGAAGGCGTTGAAACAACATCAGGTCCTCTTGGACAAGGTATTTCTAATGCCGTTGGAATGGCAATAGCAGAAACTCATTTAGCTGCAAGATTCAATAAACCAAACTTTAATGTTATGGATCACTATACCTATGTCATATGTGGTGATGGAGACTTACAAGAAGGCGTTGCTTTGGAATCTATTAGTTTAGCTGGCCACCTAGGATTGGGTAAACTTATTGTTTTATTTGACTCAAATGACATTCAATTAGATGGTAAAGTTTCTATGGCGTATAGTGAAGACCATAAAAAGAAATTTGAAGCAATGGGTTGGCAATATCTTTTAGTTGAAGATGGAAATGATATTAATGCGATTAATAAAGCTATTAATAAATCTAAAAAAGATGAATCAAGACCCTCAATGATTGAAATTAAGACAACAATTGGATTTGGAACGACGCAACAAGGAACAGCAAAAGTTCATGGCGCAGCAATTGGATTTGCTGAAGCAGATAAACTACGCGAAACATTATCATGGCCATATAAACCGTTTGAAATCCCATCTGAAATATATAATCATTATCATAAAAAAGTTGCTCTAAGAGGACAACGCGCACATAAAAAATGGAAAACAATGTTTCAAGAATATCAACTTATGTATAAAGATGAGGCTAAGTTATTTACAGAGTTCTTTGATAATAATTACTCAATAGATTTAGCATCACTTGAAAAATTTGCTGCAGGCAATACTGAAGCTACAAGAAACGTTAGCGGCAAGGTTCTTGACGAATTATCACAAAAACATTTGAATATTATAGGCGGGTCTGCTGATTTAACTGGATCGACTAAAGCAAAAGGTGCAGATGGTAATTTTGATAGAAACAATTATTTAGCAAGAAATATTAATTTTGGTGTAAGAGAACATGCTATGGGTGCAATTGTAAACGGGATGACTCTTCATGGTGGATTAAAAGTTTTTGGTGGAGCATTCTTTGTCTTCAGTGATTATATGAAACCAGCAATCCGTCTTGCAGCAATTATGCGCATCCCTTCAATTTTTGTATTTTCGCACGATTCAATTGCTGTAGGTGAAGATGGACCAACGCATCAACCAATAGAACAACTAGCTGGTTTAAGAGCGATTCCAAACCTAAACGTCTTACGTCCTGCAGATGCTCATGAAACTATAGCTTCATGGAAAATTGCACTAGAATCTGTCGAAACACCAACTGTCATCGTTCTAACTAGACAAAACATGACAAATTACAATACTACATCATATGATGGTGTGAAAAAAGGTGCATATATCGTTTCTAAAGAAACAAAAGATTTAGATGGTATTTTATTAGCATCTGGATCAGAAGTTGAATTGGCAATGCAAGCAAAAGAGTTATTACAAAAACAAGGTGTTGATGTACGTGTTGTAAGTATGCCATCACAATTATTGTTCGATAAACAGACAAAGAAATATCAAAAAGAAGTATTACCAAAACGTAAGAAAATTTTAGCTATTGAAATGGCAAGCAGTATGTCTTGGTACAAATATACGAAAGATGTGTATGCACTAGACTCATTTGGGGCAAGTGCGCCAATGGAAGATGTTCTAAAACATTTCAACTTCACAAAAGAAGCAGTTGCTGAATTTTTCTTAAAAAAGACAGTCTAAAAAAGAAGTGGTCAAATGATTTATGATGTTATAGTAGTTGGTGGCGGCCATGCGGGTATAGAAGCAGCACTCGCTCCAGCTAGATTAAATAAGAAAACGTTATTGATAACAGGCAACCTGACAAAGGTTGCTTCTTTGCCTTGTAACCCATCAATTGGTGGCCCAGCTAAGGGAATTGTTGTTAGAGAAATTGATGCTTTAGGTGGAGAAATGGCCAAAAGTGCTGACAAAGGACAAATACAAATTAAAATGTTGAATGCATCTAAAGGTCCTGCAGTAAGAGCATTAAGAGCACAGATTGACAAATTAAAGTATCCGAAAATCATGTTAGAAATATTGCAAAATACAAACAACTTAGAATTAAAAGAAGCCCTTGTTAATCAAATGATTATTGAAGAACAAACCGTTAAAGGCGTTGTTTTAGAAGATGGAACAAAAATATATTCAAAAATAGTCATCATTACGACGGGTACCTATTTAAATAGTAATCTACTGATAGGTAGCGAGAAAATCATATCAGGTCCACAGGGAGAAGTGACTACTTTTGGAATCAGCAAACAACTAAAAAATTTAGGTTTTGAAGTCATTAGATTGAAAACAGGAACACCACCTAGAGTTAAAAAAGATAGTATTGATTATCTTAAAACGACTATTCAACCAGGTGATGGACTCAATTATACATTCAGTTTTGATAAAAAATATTATGATCAAAATCCACAAGAATTTTGTTATTTAACACATACATCACAAAAGACGCATGATATCATTAATGAACACTTAGGAGAATCAGCAATGTATAGTGGTGTAGTTGAAGGCGTGGGACCAAGATATTGTCCTTCAATCGAAGACAAAGTGGTTCGTTTTAGCGATAAAAACAGACACCAAATATTTATTGAACCAGAAAGTTTAGAACTAGATGAGATGTATATTCAAGGTTTTTCAACAAGTCTTCCTAGATATGTTCAAGAAGAAATGATAAAAACAATTCCAGGATTGGAAAATGCGAAAATCGTAAAGCATGCATATGCGATTGAATATGATGCGATTAATCCAATTCAACTTAACCCTACCTTAGAAACGAAAAGAATAAGCAATTTATTTTGTGCTGGTCAGATCAATGGGACAAGTGGCTATGAAGAAGCAGCGGGTCAAGGGCTGATGGCAGGAATCAATGCATCTTTAAAAATAGAAGGTAAGGAACCATTTATACTTCAAAGACATGAAGCCTATATTGGAGTATTAATTGATGACTTAGTTACAAAAGGGGTACTTGATCCATATCGTTTACTAACATCAAGAGCAGAACATAGATTACTTTTAAGACACGATAATGCTGATTTAAGACTTTCAAAATATGGATATGAACTAGGACTAGTTAATGACGAAACGTATCAAAAATTCTTAATTAAAAAAAACACTTTCGATGATTTATATGATTTAGCAATAAAATGTAAAATAATGCCTAACGATAAAAATAATAATTATTTAGAATCAAGAGAATCCGCAAAAATTTACGAGGCGATATCTTTGATAGACTTATTAAAGAGACCAGAAATTAATAAAATTGATATTATTCATTTTATAAAAACTAAATTTGATGATGATACCTATGAACAGTTAGAAATAAAAATTAAGTATGAAGGCTATATTCAAAAAGCTCTAAAAGAAGCAGAAAAAATGCAAAGACTAGAATTTAAGAAAATACCTGATTATCTAGATTATAATAAAATCAAAAATATTTCATCTGAAAGTAGAGAAAAACTCATTCGAATTAGACCGAAAACGCTTGGTCAAGCATCTAGAATATCAGGAGTAAATCCTGCAGATTTATCCGTATTACTCATATACCTCGAATCAGAAAGTAGACATCAAAATGTTCAAGGATGAAATAAAAAACGATTTTGGTATTGAGCTATCTCAAAAGCAAATTCAGCAATTTGATATGTATTATGAGTTTTTAATTGAATATAATAAAATCACTAATTTGACTCGAATAACAGAAAAAGATGAAGTTTTTTATAAACATTTCTATGATTCTTTGACATTAATGAAATCTGTTGATTTGAAAGAAATTGAGTCTTTATGTGATATGGGTGCGGGAGCTGGATTTCCTAGTATCCCTTTAAAAATTATATTTCCACACCTTAAAATTACTATTATTGATTCTCTAGGAAAAAGAATAGCATTTTTAAATCAACTTTTACTAAAATTAGAAATTGATAATGTCGTATTAATATATGATAGAATAGAAAATTTTGCACGCAATAACTTTGAAAAATATGACGTTGTTACGGCAAGAGCATTAGGGAAATTACCACTAATATTAGAATTAGGCTTACCAATGACAAAAATAAACGGATGTTTTGTTGCATATAAATCAAGTCAGTACAAAGAAGAAGTGAGTCAATCTAGGTTTGCTCTTGATATTTTGGGAGGTAAAATTACAAATGTTATATCTATTTTTTTACCTAAAGAATATGGAGAGAGAACACATATCGTCGTATATAAAATAAAAAAAACACCAATTATATATCCACGAGAGTTTTCAATAATAAAGAAAAAATCACTATAGAATAAGGAGAGCATATGGGAAAAGTAATCGCAGTCTCTAACCAAAAAGGTGGAGTTGGCAAGACAACAACTAGTGTCAATTTGTCTGCTGCATTAGGAGAATTAAATAAAAGAGTCTTGCTAATCGACCTAGATCCACAAGCCAGCACAACAACAAGCTTAGGCATCAATCGGAGTCTACTTTACTCAACAATTAATGATGTTCTACTAAATCAAATTGATATTGAAGAAAGTATTATACATTTATCAGACATTAATGTAGATGTAATTCCTGCAACTATTGAACTTGCCCACTTAGAAATAAAACTAGATTTTGATGATAGAGAATATGCATTGAATCGAAAGATACAAAAAATAGCACATATGTATGATTTTATAATTATAGATTGCCCGCCATCACTTGGGCTCTTAACATTAAATGCACTTTATGCTTCAAACTCGGTTTTAATACCAGTCCAATGTCAGTATTTAGCTATTGATGGATTAACACAATTATTAAATACGATTAGAATTGTTCAAAAGCAATTGAAAGTTAATAACAAACGACTCGAAATTGAAGGTGTTTTACTAACAATGTTAGACAAAAGAACAAAGGCTGGTTGGGAAATTGTCCATGAAATCAAGGATTACTTTAAAGAAGGCGTATTTGATACGATTATTACGAGCAATGTTGCAGCTCAAGTAGCGCCAACGTATGGTTTACCAGTCACTACTTTTGCCCCAAGATCACCAGCATCAAGATTATATAAATCTTTAGCCAAGGAGGTTGTCGATAATAATGAAAGAAGATAAAAAACCAAGAACATTAACTGATTTACTCCAAGAGCATCATGTAGATGATGTATTAGAAGGTGAAGTTATTGACGATATTTCACTTTTAGAAATAAAACCTAACCCTTTTCAACCAAGAAGGATATTTGATCAAGAAAAAATTAATGAATTAGCTCAATCTATTAGAGAACATGGTATATTTCAACCAATTATTGTGAAGAAACTTAAAGAAGGATATATTATTGTTTCAGGTGAAAGACGGTTTAGAGCAGCACAATTAGTTGGATTAAAGACAATACCATCCATTATTAGACAATACGAAGAATCAAAAGTTGCGGAAATAGCTCTCGCTGAAAACTTACAAAGAGAAAATTTGACCCCAATTGAAGAAGCTGAAGCATATAAAGTGGTTATGAATCACTTAAGTCTAACTCAAGCTGAGCTTGCAAATAAAATTGGGAAAAGTCGCTCACACGTGACAAACATGTTAGGCTTGCTATATTTGCCAGATGAGACTCAACAGATGCTTTTAACCAACCAAATTAGTATGGGGCATGCGCGGGCACTTAGTAAGTTAGAAGATCCAAAACAAATTAATAAATTAGCAAAAATGATTATCATTAAACAACTAAGTGTTAGACAAGTTGAAGAACTTACTAAAACAGAACACAAAAAGAATAAAATAAAAAGAGTTTCAAAAACTAAATATGTTAATGAAGAAAAAACACTGACATCTTTTTTGAATAATAAGGTTAAAATTGACGATAAAAAAATAATTATTTACTATGATGAAAATAAACTAAATGATATATTAAATAGGTTGATTAAAAAATGAAATACGAAATAAATGATGTCATAACATTGAAGAAAAAACATGTTTGCGGATCATTTGATTGGATTGTCCAAAGGACAGGTGCAGAATTAAAAATTAAATGTGTAAAATGCAACAGAGAAATTATGATTTTAAAGATAGATTTAGATAAAAGAATTAAAAGTATAAACAATGGAAAACAAAATTCAACAAAAAACCCCTAATTTGATGCGAAAAACACACAAATATGCCATTATTTTTTAAAAATACAAAAAATTATATAAAAGTGTTGATTTTTTCAAAATGTTAAGTTAGAATAGTAAGGCAAGCCCAAAAATGGAGGGGTAGCGAAGTGGCTAAACGCGGCAGACTGTAAATCTGTTCCTAACGGTTCGGCAGTTCGAATCTGCCCCCCTCCACCATTCTATATAACGCCTTAGATAAACATGAGAAAAAAATGCAACTTAGATATTGACAAGGCTCTTTTATAATGATAGAATGTAAAAGCACGCGCAACAGAGCGTGGAAGCAAAAGGTCTTTGAAAACTGAATTATGATGAGTGTATCAAAAGAAGAA
>CAYJDZ010000004.1:0-22435 GCA_964368955.1 uncultured Mariniplasma sp. | reverse complement strand
ACGTTGACGCCCTACGGCATCAATTTCATCAATAAAGATGATACATGGAGAATTTTCTTTAGCAACTTTAAATAAATCACGAACACGAGAAGCACCGACACCAACAAACATTTCAACAAAATCAGAACCAGAAATTGAGAAGAAAGGAACATTTGCCTCACCGGCAACAGCTCTTGCTAGTAAGGTTTTACCTGTACCAGGTGCACCTACAAGAAGAACACCTTTAGGGATTCTAGCGCCCATATCTAAATATTTCTTTGGTGCTTTTAAGAAGTCAATGAGTTCAACCATTTCTTCTTTTTCTTCTTCAATACCAGCAACATCCTTAAATGTTACAGTTTTTTCACGGTTTAATTTTGCTCTATTTTTTGCGAAATCAAAAGCTTTATTATTTTGATTTCCGGCATTTCTAAAAATAATAAATAAAACAACGACTATCAGTATAATTGGAAGTATATTAAGAACAACACTCCAAAACGTGATACCTGATCTTTCAATGACGGCGGTCTTGCCACCATAAGCATCAACAAGGTCAAGAATTTCTTGAGCTTGATCAATACGCATCACTCTCTCAAATAAAATGATATCATCATAGGAGCTAACATATTGTTTATAAATAGCCCCAGAGACGATAACTAAGTCATAATTGTCTCCACCAACTAGTTTATATTCTACTGATTCGATATGGCCAGCGTTTGCGGCCGCTTGAATTTCACTTGGTGTTAATTCATTTACCTGTCCAGAGAGAGCGTCACGTAAGAATAAGAAGATACCAATAACAATGATCAGTGTAAATATCATAATTAAATAATCTGGTTTTCTTTTCATATCTGGTCTTTTTGGAGTTGGTTTTTTTGGATTTTGATTCATATAGTCACCTCTTAATTACTTTCTTTGATGGTATATACTTCCGGTTTTAGGATACCTACATAGGGAAGATTGCGATAATATTCGTTATAGTCTAGACCATAACCGACAACAAACGCTTTTGGAATTGTTCTTCCAACATATTTAGGGATGTAATGCTTGATTCTACCCTCCGGTTTATCTAATAAAGTTACAATCTCAACTGATTTTGCACCTCTGTGCTTAAGCAAGTCTACTATTGTAACAATTGTGTTTCCTGTGTCAACGATGTCTTCAATGATGATGACATGACGATTTTTAATAGAAATATCTAAATCCATTTTGATTTTAACATCACCAGAAGAATTTATACCTCCATGATAACTGCTAACTGACATGTATGCCAGATCGACTTTTAAATCGATTTTCTTGGCCAAATCTGACATAAAGGGTATGCATCCTTTAAGCAAGCCAATTAAAATAGGATTTTTATCTTTATAATCTAGGGTAACTTGCTTACCCAAAACATTACAAATATCTGTAATTTCTTTTTCAGAGACTAGTATTTCTTGTATATCTTTATGCATTATTTTGCTCCTTTAACTTAAAATAAAGACACTTTTCATCTCCAAGTGTTTGATTGATGTAGTAATCTTCAACCCATAGTATTTGATCATCACTATCAGTTAATATCCACAGTTGATCTCGTTTTGCCAAGGGTATTTTTTTATCAATTAATAGATTTTTTAATTTCTTGTGACCATAGGTAAAACTTAAACTATCTCCGTTTTTTCTGTGTCTAATCCATAACGGAAATGCTAATTTATTATAACATAATTTTTCTAATTCTTCAGTATGAGTGTCTGAATTAATTAAAAATGTGAAATTAGCCACATTTGTTAGTTTGTGATTACCTTCTTTCACTTCAATTTTAGTTTCATTTTTAGGCAATATTTCTTGAATTGAAGCCGTTTTATAAGACTTTGTAAAAAAGGTATTATTGGAAAGTTGATATCGAGCATTAGGTTTATCTTGAAGAAGCATCTCTTTGATGTGCATAATAATGTCAAAAGTCAAACTATAATTATATTTTTCTAATAAGTAAGCAACCATATCCTCTTGAACTGCATTATCTAGATTTGCATAGGTTTCTAAATCAATGTCATCGTTTTTTAAATAAGATAATGTTGTCTTTCTAATGAATTCAAAAGCATGTGTGACTTGCATATGATACTGTGTGATTTGATTTAAAAGGCTCGGATTTTCTTGTTTCATGATTGGAACAATGGCATGTCTAAATCGATTTCTTAGATACATATCTTCTTCATTTGATTCATCATTTAAATAAGGAATTTTATGTTTGATAACATATTCTAAAATTTCATTTTTAGAGGTATATAACAATGGTTTTACAAAATGAATATTTTTTTCTTTATGGGTTAACTGCATACCTGCATAGCCTAATAGATTTGAACCTCTTGTTAGCTTAATTAAAATATTTTCTAACATATCGTCTAAGTGGTGTGCAGTAAAAATATAAGTTGATTTTGAGACTTTTGCTGCTTGCTTTAAGTAATGAAGTCTAAGTTTATGTGCTTGATGATGAAAATTTCCTTCATTAACTTTAATAAGATAATAGTGGAAAGGAATTTGATGTTCTTCACAAAATGATTTTACTAAATCGGCTTCAATTTTTGATTGTTCTCTCTTCATATGATTAAAGTGAACAACCTCTAATTGATAGTCAGTTTGCAATAATAAAAATAAGAGCATCATCGAATCTGCTCCACCGCTCACTGAGATAAGACATTTAGCTTTTTGTGGAATTTTTGCTTCATTTTTTAATCGCTTTAATATGTTCTCCACATATTCACCTCCGATATAATTATATTATATCATGTATCACATAATCATAAGATAACTGTTATTATAAATATGCATATAGAAGCTTTTCTTATGATATAATAAATGATAAGTAGGAGGTTTTTCATGATAATTTTAGCAAGCAGTTCACCTAGGAGAGAAAAACTATTAAAAGATGCTGGAATCAAGTTTGTTACCATTCCAAGCGAAGTCGATGAAGACATTAATTTAGATTTAGAGCCTAAAGAAATCGCTAGATCGCTAGCTATGTTGAAAGCAAAGCATGTCTCCAGCTCACATGTTAATGATATCGTGATTGGCGCGGACACAATCGTCGTTTATGATGATCAAATACTAGGCAAACCTAAAAATGAAGATGAAGCATTTACCATGTTAAGCATGTTATCTGATAAGTGTCATATGGTTTATACAGGTGTAGCTTTTGTTAAAGGAGATAAGGAAGAATCGTTTGTGAGTGAAGCTTCAGTATGGATGAGAAAATTAAGTGAATTAGAGATAAAAGCATATATTCATACAAAAGAACCTATGGATAAAGC
Organism: uncultured Mariniplasma sp.; assembly: GCA_964368955.1. Lineage (GTDB taxonomy): Bacteria > Bacillota_I > Bacilli_A > Acholeplasmatales > Acholeplasmataceae > Mariniplasma. Next base: position 19,169 of record CAYJDZ010000004.1, on the reverse strand, counting down.
AGGTGCTTATGGTATTCAAGGTGAAGGTGGAAATCTAATTGATCATTATCAAGGTGATTTTTTCACCATTATGGGACTGCCTTTAAAAGAAGTACTCAAAATGTTGGAAAAATTTGAATGAAATAGATGGGCCCTATTCAAAAAGTTAAGCGGTCTTTTTATTTTAATTAAGAAGCCTTATAATAGAGGCAAGAGTAAACGAAAGAAATGGTGATATCATGGGTTTAAAAAAAGAATTAGTCGTTTATCAAATCTATCCTAGAAGTTTCAAAGATAGTAATGGTGATGGTATTGGTGATATTAGGGGAATCATTTCAAAACTAGATTATGTAAAATCCTTAGGGGTCGATGTCATTTGGCTATCACCTGTTTATTGTTCACCTAATGATGACAATGGTTATGATATTAGTGATTATAAAAATATTAATCCAGAATATGGAACAATGGAAGATATGGATGAACTTATCTCTACTGCTCGTTTAACAGGCTTAAGAATTGTCATGGATTTAGTTATCAATCATACTTCTGATGAACACGAATGGTTTAAAATGAGTGTTTTAAATGATCCTAAGTATAGAGATTTTTATATTTGGAAAGATCAACCCAATAACTGGACTAGTTTTTTTGGTGGTAAAGCATGGGATAAAATTAATAATCAATACTATTTACACCTATTTAGCAAAAAACAACCAGATTTAAACTGGAATAACCCCGATATCATGGTAGAGATTAAAGACATCATGAAGTTTTGGCTAGATAAAGGTATTTATGGATTTAGATGTGATGTCATTAATATCATTTTTAAATCAAGTCTAGAAAATGGAAAGAAAAGACTTGTATTAGTTGGGAAAGAACATTATCATCAACAAGATGGTATGCATGAAATCTTAAAAACTTTAAGAAAAGAAGTACTCAATTCATATGATACATTTACAGTTGGAGAAACAGTTTTAGTTAGTCCTAAACAAGCAAATGAACTCATCTATCCAGAAGATACTGAACTTGATATGATATTTAGTTTCGCACATATGGAAGTGGATCAAATAAGTAATAAATGGTTTAAAACAAAATTTAAACCTAAAAAACTAATGAAAGTATTATCAACCTGGCAAGAAGAAGTCTTTTGGAATGCAAACTATTTTGAAAATCATGACCAACCAAGATCGGTTTCTAGATTTGGGAATGACACACTTTATCACAAAGTGAGTGCTAAGATGCTTGCCACCCTTCTTTTTGGATTAAAAGGAACACCCTATATATTTCAAGGACAAGAAATTGGAATGACAAATGGTGAGTTTGATCAGATGAGTGATTTTCAAGATCTTGAAACTCATAAAATTTATGCAATAGCAAAAAAAATTGGAATTCCTAAGAAAATAAGATTTAATATGATGAAAAAAACAGCAAGAGATAATGCGAGAACACCGATGCAATGGACAAGTGACGGAGGATTTTCAACTGTTAAACCTTGGTTGAAACAAAACTCAAATACTAAAGATATCAACGTATATGAGTCAGAAAAAGATAAGGATTCAATCCTTAATTATTACCGTGAACTCATTGTTTTAAGAAAAAAATATAATGTATTGCGCGATGGTGAATTTAAGTCAATGTTACAAAGTAAGTCAGTATTTATTTTTCAAAGAATCGGCCAAAAACAAGATGCGATGATCATGCTCAACATGTCTAGAAAAGAGGCAAGCATTAAAATGATGATTGATCGAAAACCTTTGATATCAAATATAAGTAAAGAAATCTATGATTCTAGATTATCGCCTTATGAAGCGAGAATATACATTAAGGAGAAAAAATAATGATTAAGTATAAAGCCCCTTATTTTATTTTAGAAACCAAAGATTTAACTTACGCTTTTGGAATACTTTCCACAGGTCACCTAGAACACTTGTATTTTGGAAACCTAATAACTACTTCCGATTTAGCATCTCAACATACTAAACTAACCGCCTCCGCTAGAGGCGTTGTGGATTATCTAGATGATCAAAAAAAGCCAATACCTCTTGATCTAATGCCACTTGAGTATTCATCTTTTGGGAAGGGTGATTTTAAACTATCCCCGTTAGAGATAAAAATGCCGGATACAACTTTCGTTTCTGATTTTGTTTATCATAAACATGAAATCATTAAAGGTATGATCTACTCAAAAGATTTACCCAATCCCCATGACGATCATGAGCAAACTCAAACCCTTACTGTGACATTAAAAGATGTTAAATACGAGATATATCTAGACTTAATTTATACTACGTTTCATAACACAAATGTGATTGCAAGAAAAACTATTATTAGAAATTTAGAAAAAGATATGGTCTCAGTCAGAAAAATAATGAGTATGATGTTTGACTTATATGGAACTAATTATGATATGTTAACTCTAGATGGTGGAGCTATCAAAGAGGGACAAAAACATATCACACCAGTCTCTTATGGTACTTATGTGAATAGTTCTATGACCGGAAATAGTAGTTGCAGACATAATCCTGGTGTTATTTTATTAGAAAAGGGAACACACGAGGATTATGGTGTGTGTTATGGCTTTAATTTAATCTATAGCGGAAACCACTATACCGCAATTGATTACTCAAGTCACGGTATCTTAAGAGTGATGCAAGGCATTAACCCGTCATGTTTTGAATGGGACTTACACATGAATCAGTCTTTTGAAACTCCAACTTCAATACTTAGCTATTCTAGTAAGGGTTTAAATGACTTAAGTCACCATATGCATGACTTTGTGAATGAGCATATTATTCCCAGGCAATTCAAAGGAGTAGAAAGACCAATTGTTGTGAATAGTTGGGAAGGCTTTTATTTTGATTTCAATGAAAAAAAGCTTCTAAATCTTGCAAAAAAGGGTAAGAAACTTGGAGCTGAACTCTTTGTTTTAGATGACGGGTGGTTTTCAACAAGAAATAATGATTTATCTGGTTTAGGTGATTACGACGTCAATTTGAAAAAATTGAAGCATGGATTAACAGGTTTATCTAAAAAAATTCATGGTATGGGACTTAAATTTGGGCTCTGGTTTGAACCTGAAATGGTAAATCCAGTTTCTAAACTATATGAAAAACATCCTGAATATGCTGTCTCAATTAAACAAAGAACACCTGCACTTGGTAGAAATCAATTAGTACTTGATTTAATCAATAGCGATGTTAGAGATTATATTGTAGATGAAATATCAAAAATTATTGAAAGTGCAGCACTTGATTATATAAAATGGGATATGAATAGAGATATGACAGATATGTATTCACATCATATTGCACATCAAGGTATGTTTTTTCATAGCTATATGATGGGTCTATATGAGGTTTTAGGTAGACTAAGAAAAAAATATCCACAAATCTTAATTGAAACTTGCGCAAGTGGCGGAAATCGTTTTGATTTAGGAATGCTAATCTATGGACCACAAATATGGACCTCTGATAATACTGATCCAATCGCTAGACTTGAAATCCAAAAGGGAATGAGTTATTTCTACCCGTTATCAACAATCAGTAATCACGTATCCATGAGTCCACATGAACAAACATTAAGAAAAACACCACTAGACACAAGATTTAATGTTTCTATGTTTGGTGTTTTAGGATATGAGTTAGATTTTAAGTTTTTAACAGCATTTGAATTAAAAACAATTAAAGAACACATAAAACTATATAAAGAACATCGAAAGACCTTGCAGTTTGGAACGTTTTACCGGTTTAATGAAGACCCAAACACACGTATGAATTTTCAAGTAAGCATGGGTGAGACTCACCTAATCGGTAATTATCAAATATTAGCGCGTCCAAATCCTAATCTTGAATTATTAAAAATTAAAGCATTAGACAAAGATAAAACCTATCACTTAAAATCCTTAAAACAAAAAATGCCTCTAGAGATGTTTGGTCATTTAATCGCCCATGCATTACCAATAAAAATCAATCCGAACAAAGCTTTATTTAGATTGATATCTAAATTCAAACAATTAGATAACGCAACTGAAGAAGCTTTCATATCAGGAAATGTTGGGACATTTGGATATAAAATGAAACAACAGTTTATGGGTACTTACTATAATGAAGAAACTAGAATCTTAGGTGATTTTGGTTCGCAAATATACACATTAAAGGAGAATAACTAAACATATGAGAACATTAATCCCTATTAATTTTTCATGGTATGTAAAAATTCATGAGGAAAAAGACTTAAAAACAATCGATTTAAAAGACTTTAAGAAAGTCGATATCCCAAACCAACCTATCGAACTGGATCGAAACTATTTTAAATTAGATGATATCAAACAAAAGTTTAGCTATTTATATTATCTAAAAGATGTTGATTTTTCTAAACATAAATCTATTAATCTACTTTTTGAAGGGGTTGCAGTAGAAAGTGATATTTACATCAATAAAAAATATGTAGGTCATCATTTAAGTGGATATACGCCTTTTAGTGTTGATATTACAAAATTTATTGACAACTCGTTGGAACAACAAGAAGTATTGGTCGTAGTATCTGGATTAGAAACTAAAGATCTGCCACCATTTGGTAAAGTCGTCGATTATTTAGGATATGTAGGTATTTATCGTGAAGTCTATCTTGACTTAATCGATGATTACTACATTAAAGATGTTCATATCTATGCACCAGATCCACTTCATCATGATCAATTAAAAGTTAAAGTGGAAACATCTAGCTTTAAAGGTGTATTACAAGTTGAAGTTTTTGATATCGAACATAAACTCATGACTAAACATGCGCTTGTAATCAAAGAGTTAACGACATTATTTGAAATTGAAGTCAAACAAAAGAAACTTTGGAGTCTAGATAATCCATATTTATACCAAGTAGTTGTTTCATATGAATATGATACAAAAACATATGATACCTATGCTCACAAATTTGGATTTAGAACATTAGAATTTAGACCCGATGGTTTTTATATAAATGGCACACTTAGAAAAATAATAGGCTTAAATAGACATCAAAGTTTTCCTTTTCAAGGATATGCGATGCCTAAATCAGCGCAAAGAGAAGATGCGGATATATTAAAGAGAAACTTTGGAGTTGATATTGCTAGATCTTCACACTATCCTTGCTCAAAACATTTCTTAAATAGAGCTGATGAAATCGGGTTGCTCGTTTTAGAAGAGATTCCAGGTTGGCAATATATAGGCAATGAAACCTTCAAACAAACAACTTATCTATCTCTTACAAACATGATTAATAGAGATAAGAACCATGCATCAATATGCCTATGGGGCGTAAGAATAAATGAGTCAGCAGATGACCATGATTTTTATTCTAAAACAAATGAAATTGCAAGATCCTTAGATCCTTATAGACAAACTGGTGGCATTAGAAACTTTGATCATAGTGAATTTTTAGAAGATGTTTATACATATAACGATTTTTCACACACTGGAAATAATAGAGGTGTAGAAAAGAAAAAAAATATTATAAAAAAAGATGTTCCTTATCTAGTGACTGAACATAATGGACATGTGTTTCCAACCAAGGCATATGATCCAGAATCAAAAAGGTTAGATCAAGCAAAAAGACACTTAAAAGTTATCAATGATATGAGAGATCCTAATAGTCGTATGAGTGGTTCTATTGGATGGGTTATGAGTGATTATCATACACATCCTGAATTTGGTAGTGGAGATGGCATTTGTTATCACGGCGTATCCGACATTAACAGAATGCCTAAAATGGCAGCATATAGCTATTTATCACAAAAAGATAATCCTTTTGTTTTAGAGGTTTCATCTAATATGAGTTTAGGTGATTATGCAGGAGGATTTATCGATGAAGTTTACGTATTTACTAATCTTGATTCTATTAAACTATATAAAAATGATGTTTTAATTAATACATTTTTCCCAGACTCTAAGACTTATCCATATCTAAAACACCCACCTGTAATCATTAAAGATTTTGTGGGTGATACGATAGAAAAACAAGAAAACATCAGTCACAGAGATGCAGAAAATATCAAAAAAATTATTAAATATGTAGCCAAAAATGGAACAAAATTACCACTTAAATATAAACTTAATATGTTATATTTATTAAAAAAATATAAATTATCCTATGATGATGGTATAAATTTATTCTACAAATACACAGGTGGACTTGGTGATAAACTTGTATCTTATCGTTTTGAAGGATATAAAGCAGATGTTAAAGTAAAAGAAGTCATTAAAACATATCAAGAAGAAGTTTTATTTACTTTAAAATCAAGTAAGTCTGAAATGCTTATTGAAGATACATATGACACGATAAGATATGAACTTTTGTGTCACGATCAACATCAAAATATTAAATCTTATGCATTTGATCCAATTGAAATTGAAGTCCAAGGTTCTATTGAACTATTGGGACCCAAAATTCAAACACTTCAAGCTGGTCAGCTCGCTTTTTGGATCCGTTCCACTTCTAAAGGAAAAGGAACTTTAAAAATCAAGGTTAGAGATCAAGTCATTGAAAAACAGGTGGTGGTTAAATGAGTTTGACATTTGAAGAAAAAGTAAAACTACTAGATGGCCAAGATATTTGGCATACGAAATCCTTTGACAATTTAGATAGTTTATTAATGACTGATGGTCCACATGGAATTAGAAAACAACTTGATATTAATGATAGTCTTGGTGTAACAGGTAGCGTTAAAGCGACATGTTATCCAACAGCAAGTTTGACCGCTTGTTCTTTTGACAGGAGTTTAATGAAGCGTTTGGGTGAAAATATAGCAAAAGAAGCACAACACTATGGTGTTCAACTTGTTTTAGGACCCGGTATGAATATTAAAAGAACTCCACTTTGTGGTAGAAATTTTGAATATATTTCTGAAGACCCCTATTTATCAGGTGAACTTGCTGCCTCTTATGTAAGGGCAGTTGAAGATATGAACGTAGGGACTTCCGTCAAACACTTTATTTGTAATAATCAAGAAAAAAATCGCTTTACAATAGATAGCATAGTAGACGAAAGAGCACTTCAAGAAATATATTATAAAGGATTTAAAAGAGCACTTCAAGAAAATCCTGCGAGTTTAATGGCAAGCTACAATAAATTAAATGGCATTTATCTAACTGAACATCCAATTATTAAAAACATGGTTAGAAAAAAATGGAATTATCAAGGTGTTTTAATAACCGATTGGGGTGCTATAAATAATAGAGCAAATAGTGTAAAGATGTCTTGTGACTTAGAAATGCCTTCAAGTTATGGCTTTTGGACTGAACAATTAATGAATGAAAGTTCGAAAGACGGCGTTTTAAAGCAAGAAATAATTAATTCAGCAGCAAGAATTCAGAAGATGGTTGAAACTTACAAAGTTTTCGAAAACGTTGAGTTAGACTTTAAAAAACAACATGAACAGGCAAGAATGATTGCAAGAGAATCGATGGTCTTAACTAAAAATGAAGATATACTACCATTAAGTGATAAAGATAATGTTGTCTTAATCTCAGGGTTTAACGACCAAATGAGATATCAAGGTGGGGGCAGTTCAAATGTCAATGCATCAGAGGTTAGCAGTCTTGAAGATAATGTAGCAAATTATTCTAAAAACATTAAATGTGCTAAAGGTTTTTCCATTGAAAACGCTAAAGTAGATTCGAAACTAGAAAAAGAAGCACTTGAATTAGCTAATCAAGCAAAAAAAGTTGTTTATGTGATAGGCGTTCCAGAATTATTGGAAACAGAAGGATTTGATAGAAAGACTCTGGATTTACCAAACAATCAAGTTGATTTATTTAATAAAATTTATCAGGTGAATCAAAATATAGTTGTTGTCGTGATTAGTGGATCTGTAGTTAACTTAAAACCATTTGAAAAAGCTAAAGGGGCATTGATTGCATATTTAGGTGGGCAAGCATCAGCACTAGCAATTCTAGATATTTTATATGGTAGAGTCAGTCCATCAGGTAGATTAGCAGAAACTTGGATCGATGATGCAAATATGTGTAATGTTGCAATAACTAATGATAATAATGCCATCTATTATGAAGAATCAATATTTGTTGGATATCGTTATTATGAAACATTTAGAAAACCAGTTAGATACCATTTTGGGCACGGACTAAGTTATTCTACTTTTAGCTACAAAGAATTACAAGTAGAAGAAATTGATAAAAAGTATAAAGTTAGTGTAACTGTTAGAAATACAGGGAAAATGGTTGCAAAAGAAGTTGTTATGATCTTTGTTGGCAATAATGTAAGTAGCGTTTACAAAGCTAAAAGAGAGTTAAAAGCTTTTGATAAAATAGAGTTAAAACCAAATGAAGTCAAAACTGTAGAATTTATGTTGACTCTTGACGATTTTAGTTTTTATGATATGTATCAAAAAAGATTTATTGTTGAAACAGGTGATTACCAAATTGAATTATGTAAGCATGCAGGACTTGTGATGGACCAAGTAGAGATTCATATTGAAGGTAAAGAAGTTAAGCATTCATTAGTAAGTTATAATCAATATGAATATAATCCTATCGATTTTCCTAAAATCTATCAAAGAGATTTACCAATAAAAAACCTTAAGAAAAAAAGACCATTTACTTTATCTTCTACGATTCATGAAGCAGAGCATACAATGATGGGGAAAGTTATGAAATTAGTCATCGCTAGTATGGCAGCAAAACAAACGAAGCGATTAGACGATCATTGGATGAAAGAAGTCGTTAAAAACTCACTGATGGAATCACCTTTGAGAATGCTAGCCTTGTTTAGTAATAGAACATTAAGTTTATACCAAGCCATGGGGATCGTGGATATCTTAAATTTAAAAATATTTAAAGGAATAAAAAAATTAAGAAGTAAGAACAAGGGAGAAAATTAGCATGGAAGCCATCCAAAAGTTTGATAAGAAGTCGAAGTATGTTTATTCAACAGCAGCTATAGGCAGAGACATGATGTATGCGTTATATAGTACGTATTTACTAGTTTTTTTGACAAATGCAGTTGGCCTACCTGATTGGGAATTGGTTGCTGTAGGTATTGTCATTGCATTAGCTAGGGTATGGGATGCGATTAATGATACTTTTATGGGTATTGTCATTGATAATACACGATCAAAATTTGGGAAATTTAAACCATGGATTTTGATAGGAGCAATCACATCTGCAGTTGTCTTCTTTGCACTTTTCCAAGATTATGGGTTACTTGGGTGGCCGTTTATCGCTTTATTTGCTGTCTTATATATTTTATCTGGTATGACATTTACGATGAACGATATCAGTTATTGGTCAATGTATCCAAGTTTTACAACAGATCCTAAAGAACGCGAAAGCATAGGAGCTTTAGCTAGAATATTTGCAAGTTTAGGGATGTTTATCGTGATTGCTTTGGTTCCAATCTTTTATCAAAACTATAGTGGTGGACCTAAAAGAGCATTTGTTTTGTTAGCGCTCGTGATAGGGATAATTTTTATTGCATCACAAATGTTTGTCTTCTTTTTTGTCAAAGAACCAAAGAATGCAATAACGCATGTCAAACAAGATAAAACTAAATTTAGAGACTTACTTAAAATTATTTTTAAAAACGATCAACTTGTAGTCATTATTATAGCGATATTATTATTTAACACTGGTTATTTTATTACAACTGCACTTGGCATATATTTCTTTGATTATGATTTTAATCGTTATGGTGGGACTGAATTCATGATCTTCTCAGGCATTTTAGCAGTTAGTCAATTAACAGCAATCTCACTTTTTCCAAAACTAACCAGTAAAATTGGAAGAAAAAATGTATTTACATTGGGTGTAGTTTTAGTTATTATCGGGTATTTATTATTCATGGGTGTCAAATATGTACTTCCGATGAATATGATATGGATTGGACTTGCAGGACTTGTGTTATTTAGTGGTCAAGGGTTTATTCAAGTTCTAGTTTTAGTTATGCTTGCCGATACGATTGAATATGGTCAATGGAAACTAGGGACTAGAAATGAAAGTGTCGTATTCTCAATTAATCCTTTTGTCACAAAACTTGCGACAGCATTTCAAAATATAGTGGTGACGATGACATTAGCTTTTTCTGGGTTAAATAAAAATGTGATTAAACCAGTAACAGATACTGTCAACAGCAACCCAGATATGGAAACTGCTGAGATCAGGGCTTTAATTGCGACATTAGTCACTGATGATATGTTGCTTGGACTTAGAGCGTCTATGATTGTTTTACCGTTAATTCTTATTATTTTATCTTATATCGTATATAGATGGAAATTTAAGATTGATGCCAAAATGTATCAACAAATAACAGATGATCTTTTAAAAAGAATTGCAGTTGAAGAATAAACCTTAATGGATTAAAAAAATTAGGCAACCAAATTTTGGTTGCCTTCTGTTTTTAAACTTTATTTTTGTTTTCTTGAAACATTTAATTCTGTTAATTCTGTTTTACTAAACTGGTATTTTTTATGGCAGAAATGGCATACAATCTCAGCGCCTTCATCAACTTCAATGAGTTCCGTCATTGTTTGTTCATCTAAAGAACAAAGAGATTTTGCAAATCCATCTTTACTACAAGGGCATGTATAAGACAAAGATTTTTTCTCTAAAATTTCTTCTGTGCCATCTGAAAGCAGAGAAAGTATTTCTTCTGGTGTCTTTCCTTCGTTTATTAATTTTGAGATAGGTGGCAACTTTGCAATGACTGATTCTAAATGTGCAATCGTCTCTTCTTTGGCGAAAGGCATGACTTGCAAGATATATCCACCGCTTGCAAGAACACTTTGATCTGTATTTACTAAAACACCTAATCCTACTGATGAAGGAGTTTGCTCGCTTAAAGTGAAGTAATATGTGAAATCATCACCAATTTCTCCTGTTTGTAATTCAGAAGAAGATGTGAAAAAATCTTTCATATTTAAATCCTTGGTAACATAGAGTAATCCTTTTCCAACTGCACGGCCAACGTCTAACTTGTTTTTTTTCTGCTCATCCTCATATTTTAAATAGACTTTTGGGTTTAGAATTTCTCCTCTAACTTCACCAAAAGGATTGGCTTCAACCAGCATAGATTTGATAGGACCGTCTGATTTAATTCTTAAAGTGATGCGCTCACCTTGTTTATACATTAAACCCATCATTGCAGAAACGGTTAAAAAGCGTCCAAAAGCTGCAGTAGCAGTTGGCCAGGTTTCATGGATTTGTCTTGCGTGTTCAACAAGTAAAGTTGTGTTTGAAACATAAATTCTTACGGATTGATCGTAAGCATAAGCTATTAATGCATAATCTTTCATATTTGTCTCATTCCTTTTCATAGATATTGTAGCATAATTGCACAACCTTATAACTTATGATACAATAAATCGGGTGATTTTATGGCATTTAAGATAAAAGATTTAGAAATTAAAAACCAAATTATACTTGCACCAATGGCTGGAGTTTCAAACAGTCCTTTTCGTATTTTAGCGAGAAAGTATGGAGCAGGACTTGTTTTTGCAGAAATGGTTTCAGATAAGGGACTCCTGCATTTAAATGAAAAGACGCTTAATCTTCTTTATATGACAGACTATGAGAAACCAATGGCTCAACAAATTTTTGGTTCAGACTTAAAAACAATGGTTGATGCTGCAATTTATATTGACCAAAATAGTAATTGTGATGTGATTGATATTAATATGGGATGTCCTGTTCCTAAAGTTGCTGTTAAAGCACAAGCTGGAGCATCATTAATGAAAAATCCTGATAAAATATATGATATTGTAAAAGAAATCGTAAGTAAGGTTTCTAAACCGGTAACCGTAAAGATTAGAAGTGGTTGGGATTTTAATAGTATAAACGCATGTGAAGTTGCTAAAAAAATTGAAGCTGCTGGAGCATCTGCAATTACTGTTCACGCAAGAACGAGATCTCAAGGATATAGTGGAAAAGCTGATTTGGATGTCATAAAGAGAGTTAAAGAAAGTGTTAAGATTCCCGTTATAGGCAATGGGGATGTAATTGATGGTCCTAGCGCTAAATATATGCTCGAATACACAGGTTGTGATGCGGTAATGATTGGAAGAGCTGCTTTAGGTAACCCATGGATCTTTAGAGAAATCGAAAGTTTTCTAAAAGATGGAACCATCATAGAAAAACCAACGTATGATGAAATCAAAGAAATGATGATTCTCCATTTTACAGCTCTTGTTGAATTAAAAGGTGAACATGTCGCATGTTTAGAGATGAGAAGTCATGGACCTTGGTATTTAAAAGGCATACCGCATTCATCATCTTTAAGAGGACAACTATCACATATTAATCATAAAGATGAATTTATTGAGCAAGTTAAATATTTTTTTGAACATGAAATTTCTGTAAATACTTTAATTTAATCGAAAAAAACAAAAAAGGCATCTAATTTATATTTAAATAAGTTAGAGGCCTTTTTATTTTAAGTGTTTTTAACAATATATTTTTGGTATTGTTTAGTTTGTTCAGGAGTCAAAATAGTTTTAATATAAGTTCCATCAGAGTCGAATCTTGTTTCTAAAATCGTATTATTTTCTTTTATATTTGAAAAAATCTTACCTTGATCAAATGGGACTTTAAGGACAACAATTCGATTTTCTTTGTAAATATGACCATAAATTGCTTGAATGAGTGTATCTATGTTTTCTTTGGTACGATTAGATAGGAAAATATACTCTTCTTCAATAGGAGGAATCTTAGATGCTATCTCTTTTTTTGTTAAAACTAAGATTCTTTCAATATGGTCAGCTTCTATGTCATGTAAAACAGATTTTGTAACATCTAATTGCAGTTGGTCAAAATAGGCACCGTCAACAACGTGAATTAATAAGTCTGCATGAATCACATCGCTTAAAGTCGATTCAAATGACCTAATAAGTTCATGAGGCAATTTATTAATAAATCCTACTGTGTCAACTAAAATAAATGGAGGATGATTATCTTTTTGGAGTTTTTTTGACTTTGTGGATAGAGTTGCGAAAAGCATATCTTTTTCTAAAACAGCACTTGATTGATGATCTAATGCTTCACTTAAACTATTCATCAATGAAGATTTACCAGCATTTGTATAACCCACTAAGGCAACTACAGGTATTTGGTTTCTAACTCTTTGTTTTCTGGAAACGTCCTTTTCTTTCTTTATTTTTTCCAACTCATTTTTAATGATACCAATTTCTCTAACTAGTTTTCTTCTATCAAGTTCTAATTTAGTTTCTCCGGGGCCTTTAGCATTGTAGCTGCCACCACCTTGTCTAGATAGTGAGTTTCCAAGTCCAATCAGACGAGGTAACATATAGTTTTTTTGAGCTAATGCGACTTCTAATTTTGCCTCTTTAGTTTGTGCACGCAAGGCAAAAATTGACATAATTAAAAAACTGCGATCAATGACTTGAACGTCTAAATCTTTTTCTAAGTTTTTCAACTGTGCAGGAGATAAAGTATCATCGAAGATGACGATATCAGCGTCTAAGACTTCAATCATTTTCTTGATTTCTTGAACTTTCCCACTGCCCACATAATATTTTGGTGTAATACTTTTTGCGTTTTGCAAAACTTTGTCTTTTGTTTTGATATCTAGAGCACTTGCTAGATGTTCTAGTTCATCAAGTGATTTGAGATGCCCTTTTTCATCTTGATCTATATTTAATCCCACAAGGATTGCTTTATCCATAAATTACCTCTTCTTGTACCACTTTTTAATGTATACAATCACATTATAGCTTTTTATTTCCGATAAGACAATTAAGAACATCGAATAACTAATTTTTGTTAAAACGTTTTCAAGGTCAAGTGAAACGTTTTCAAAATTTTATAAACGAGGTTCACTATATAATAGAAGTATATTAGAAAAGCGATAAAAATTAAATCATACTATAGGAGGTATTTTCATGTCTGCTTGGAGAACGTTCACAAAAGGTAAGTGGCAAGAAGAAATTAATGTTAGAGATTTTATGATCTCAAATTATACAGAGTATTTAGGGGATTCTTCATTTTTAGAAGGACCAACTAAAAGCAGTTTAAAATTGAATGAAATGTTTTTAGGTTTTCTAGAACAAGAAAAAATAAATGGTGGCGTGATTGAGCTTGATACCAAAGTGGTCGCTTCAATTACATCTCATGGTCCTGGATACATTGATAAAAATTTAGAAAAAATTGTTGGTTTACAAACTGACAAACCTTTTAAAAGAGCATTTCATCCATATGGTGGAATTAATGTTGCTGTTAAAGCAGCAGAAGCTTATGGATATCATGTAGATGAAGAAACAAAACATATTTTCAGTGAGTATAGAAAGACACATAATCAAGGTGTTTTCGATGTTTACAATGCTGATATTAGAAGAGCAAGACGCTCGGGTATTATAACTGGTCTACCTGATGGTTATGGTAGAGGTCGTATTATTGGTGATTACCGTAGAGTAGCACTTTATGGTGTAAACCGTTTGATTGAAGAAAAAAAATTAGAAAAAACTCGTTTTTCATATCCAATGAATGAAAAAAATATCGGACTAAGAGAAGAGATACAAGAACAAATCGTAGCTTTAAGCATGTTAGTTGAAATGGGAAAATCATATGGATTTGATTTATCTGTTCCAGCGAAAAATGCAACCGAAGCTGTTCAATGGACATATTTTTCTTATCTAGCTGCAGTTAAAGAACAAAATGGAGCAGCAATGAGTTTAGGTAGAACAGCATCATTTCTAGATGTTTATATCCAAAGAGATTTAGAAGAAGGCGTGTTAACAGAAATTGAAGCTCAAGAATTAATTGACCATTTTATTATGAAATTAAGAATGGTTAGATTTGCTAGAACTCCAGAATATAATGAACTATTCACAGGAGATCCAACTTGGGTAACAGAAAGTCTAGCTGGTATGACACTTGATGGTAGATCATGGGTTACTAAGACAACATTCAGATATCTTCAAACACTTTATAATCTAGGGACATCTGCAGAACCAAATTTAACTATTTTATGGGATGAAAAACTACCTCAAAACTTTAAGAAGTTTTGTGGAAAAATAAGTATTGATACAAGTAGCATTCAATATGAAAATGATGCTCAAATGAGAGTCAACCACACTGATGATTATGGGATTGCTTGTTGTGTATCGCCAATGGCTATTGGCAAGGAGATGCAATTCTTTGGAGCTCGAGCTAACTTAGCTAAAGCTTTACTTTACGCACTTAACGGTGGAAAAGACGAAATTACAGGAGTCCAAGTTTCTCAACCTTTTGAGCCAATTAAAGATGATATATTAGATTTTAATCATGTTATGAAAAACTTTGATATCATGCTTAACTGGTTAGCAAAAACATATGTTAGTGCACTTAATATTATTCATTATATGCATGATAAATATGCCTATGAAAGACTACAAATGTCACTACATGATGCTGAAGTCGTTAGAAATTTCGCAACTGGAATTGCAGGGTTATCTGTTGTTGCAGATTCGCTTTCAGCGATTAAGTACGCAAAAGTTAAAGCGATTTATGATGATCGTGGGTTGATATCAGATTTCAAAATAGACGGAGAATTTCCATGCTATGGTAATAATGATGACAGAGTTGACCACCTAGCAGTAGATGTTGTTAATACATTTATGAATAAAATTAGAAATGAATATACATATAGAGAATCCGTTCCAACAATGAGCATTTTAACGATCACATCAAATGTCGTTTACGGTAAAAAGACAGGAAACACACCAGATGGAAGAAGACTTGGTGAAGCATTTGCTCCAGGAGCAAATCCAATGCACGGAAGAGATAAGTCAGGAGCATTAAAATCTTTATTAAGTGTTTCTAAAATTCCATGTGAAAGTTGCCAAGATGGAATATCTAATACATTTACGATGGTTCCACAAGCACTTGGTAAGAGTGTTGAATCAGCAGATGGGTTCACCTATGAAGGTGATATTAAGGTTGAAAACTTAGTTCATATTTTAGATGGTTATTTCAAAACTGGTGGATATCACTTAAATGTTAATATCTTTAATAGAGAAATGCTTCAAGATGCTTATGATCATCCTGATAAATATCCAAACTTAACCATTAGAGTTTCAGGATATGCAGTAAACTTTTCTAATTTAACAAATGAACAAAAACGTGAGGTTATTTCAAGAACGTTCCATGAAACAATTTAACGATAAACCGGTCGTTGGAAATATCCATTCAATAGAAACTTTTGGAGCTTTTGATGGTCCTGGGATAAGATATGTTTTATTTCTACAAGGTTGTCCTTTTAGATGTCAATATTGTCATAATAGGGATACTTGGAGCACGAATACAAACAAATTATTAAGTGTCAATGAAATCTTGCATGATTTTGAAATCTATAGTCATTTTTATAAAGATGGTGGACTAACGGTTAGTGGTGGTGAAGCATTATTACAACTTCCATTTCTAATTCAATTATTCAAAGAAGCCAAAAAGAGAAACATCCATACCTGCTTAGATACTTCTGCTGGTTGCTATACCATCAATCAAATTGATATGTATAAAGAACTTTTATCATATACGGATCTAGTTTTATTAGATATTAAGCATATCGATGAACAAAAACATATCATCTTAACATCAAATAGTAACAAACAAGTTTTAGAATTTGCTAGACTTTTAGATGAATTAAATGTTAAAACTATCATTAGACATGTCTTGCTTCCAACGATCAATGATAATGAAATCTATCTCTATAAATTAAGAGAATTCTTGAATACTTTAAATAATTTAGTAGGTATTGAAGTCCTTGCTTATCATAAGACGGGTATTAAAAAGTGGGATGAGATGGGCATTAAATATGAATTGTTAGATATTAAAGAACCTTCTAAAGAAATAATCACTAAAGCCGAACTCATTTTAAAGAAAAACTACTCATTTAAACGTTAATATATGTGTTATAATAAAAGTATCTTATAGACAAGATACTTTTTATATTTTGGGAGGCTTAATATGCAAAAGATTTCTTTGTTATCTGAAAAAATAGGTGTGCAGTCAGACGAGTGTATACCTTTTGGTTTTTATAAAGCCAAAATTGATTTAAAAATTTTAAAAAGACTAGAACAAAAGCAAAATGGCAAGCTTATTTTAGTCACTGCAATCAATCCTACTCCAGCTGGAGAAGGAAAAACAACAATTTCTATTGGGTTGGCACAAGGCTTGAAAGAAATTGGGAAAAAACCAGTCTTAGCATTAAGAGAACCAAGCTTAGGGCCAGTTTTTGGTCTTAAAGGTGGTGCAACTGGTGGTGGTAAATCAAGTGTTTTACCTATTGATGATATCAATCTTCATTTTACAGGTGATTTACATGCGATTACATCAGCAAACAACTTATTAAGTGCTTTAATTGATAATCATATCTATCAAGGAAATGAGCTTAATATTAAAACCGTTACTTGGAAAAGAGCAATGGATATGAATGATCGTAGTTTAAGAGAAATTGAAACACCGATCAGAAAAGATGGGTTTGTTATCACTGCTGCATCTGAGATTATGGCAATTCTAGCACTTTCGTTAGACTTAGAAGATTTAAAAAACAGAATTAATAGAATATTGATTGGCTATAATGAAAGCCATAATCCTGTATTTGTTAGGGATTTAGGTGGTGCTGATGCACTAGTTTTACTTTTAAAAGAAGCTATTAATCCAAATTTAGTACAAACAGAAGATGAAGTCCCAGCGCTTATTCACGCAGGACCATTTGCTAATATCGCACATGGCTGTAATAGTATAGTTGCGACTAAACTAGCGATGAAATTAGGAGATTATGCAATCACTGAAGCGGGATTTGGTGGCGATTTAGGGATGCAAAAATTCTTGGATTTAAAAGTTCCACATCTTCCCAAATCGCCTGATGCTGTTGTTATGGTAGCAACTATTAGAGCGCTTAAATCTCATGGTAAAGCTAAAGATTTTAATGTAGTAGATATAAAAGCCTTAAAGGCTGGACTTCCTTTATTAGAAAAACACATGTCTAATATCAAAGGGTTTGGCATGAATTATATCATTGCTTTAAATCATTTTTATAGTGATACTGAAGAAGAAATTAAGTTGGTATTGGATTGGGCTAACGAAAACAATCATCCAATTTCATTATGCAAAGGTTTTAGTGAAGGTGGACTTGGTATGGTCGACCTAGCGAGTAAAATTGTAGAAATAACCAAACGACCTTCAAAACTGATTCACACCTATGAAGAATCCGATTTGCCAAAGGTAAAAATTGAGAAAATAGCCACGAAAATATATGGAGCTAAAGCTGTCGAATTTTCTGATAAAGCACTTAAACAATTAGAAAGATATGAAACGCTTGGATGGAATTTACCCGTTTGTATCGCAAAAACGCCGCTTTCAATTACAGGAAATCCAAAAATTGTGGGACTTCCAAAAGAATTCAACCTAGAAATTAATGATATTAGACCTTCACTTGGAGCTGGGTTTCTTGTTGCTCTTACAAAAGGTATTATGGTTATGCCAGGGTTAAACAAAATTCCTCGTGCACTTGAAATGAAACTTGATCAAGATGGAAATCTAATCGATTAGGAGATGTTCAAATGATTTTATTAGATGGCAAAAAAGTTAGTAGAGAAAGAAACCTAGATTTAAAAATTAAAATTGAAGACGCAATTATCAAGTATCAGAGAAAACCTAAACTGGCGATTATTTTGGTCGGAAACAATCCAGCGAGTCAATCTTATGTTAAAGGAAAGAAAAAAGCATGCGAACTAGTTGGCATAGAAAATCAAATGCACCATTTAGATGAAAGCATTTCTGAGAAAGAATTAAGAGATTTGATTATTAATCTAAATCAAGACAAATCAGTAGATGGCATTTTATTACAACTACCGATTCCTAAGCACTTAAATGAAGATGAATTAATTGATCTTATATCAAAAGATAAAGATGCAGATGGATTTCACGTTATTAATCAAGGTTATCTGTATCAAAAGAAAAAGACGATATATCCTGCGACACCTAAGGGTATAATGACGCTACTTAAAACATATGATATTGATGTCAAAGGTATGAATGCTGTTGTCATCGGTAGATCAAATATTGTTGGTTTTCCAGTAGCGCGTCTTTTGATGGACCAAGGAGCAACCATCACGGTTTGCCATTCTAAAACTAAAGATGTATCCTTTCATACTAAGCAAGCTGACATCATTATTGTTGCTGCAGGAAGACCTCACATTTTAACTAAAGACATGG
>CAYJDZ010000003.1:1216-26617 GCA_964368955.1 uncultured Mariniplasma sp. | reverse complement strand
AACTTAATATCTTAAGTGCTGCAGAAACGCCTCCTATAGCGATTTCAGATGATACTGATGCACTTGAAGAGACAAGATTAAAGTATCGTTATCTAGATTTAAGAAGACCTGTGATGCAAAATTTCTTAATACAACGTCATAAAATTACTCAAGCAGTGAGAAAAGTATTAGTTAACGAAGGCTTTTATGAACTTGACACTCCTATTTTAGGCAAATCAACTCCTGAAGGAGCAAGAGATTATTTAGTGCCTTCTAGATTATATCCTGGTCAATTTTATGCACTTCCTCAATCTCCTCAAATTTATAAACAACTTTTTATGGTTGCTGGATTTGAGAAGTATTTTCAAATCGCTAAATGTTTTAGAGATGAGGACTTAAGAGCTGATCGTCAACCTGAGTTCACTCAAGTTGATATTGAAGCCTCATTTATTGATGAACAAGATATTCAAAGTTTAGTTGAAAAAATACTAAAATCAACTTTTAAGGATGTATTAGATAAAGATATTCAAACACCATTTTTAAAAATGAGTTTTAGAGACGCAATGGATTCATATGGTTCTGATAAACCAGATATGCGTTATGAGATGCTCATTAAGGAATATAAAAATTATTTCAGTGCTCTAGATATTCCTTTATTTAATGGAAAAGCTTTTGTTAAAGGTATTATTTTAGAAAACGGATCTGGATTAACAAGAAAACAAATCGATAAACTTCAAGAACTCGTTAAAAAGAATCATGGAGATGCATTGGTTTATATCAAAAACCAAGATGATGTCTATTCAGGTAGCATTCATAAGTTTATGGATGAAAAAACTTATCAATCCTTAGGGTTAAAATCTAATGAAACTTTGTTTTTAGTGCCTGGGCATGATGATCAATGTTTAAACGCGATTGGTGCCTTAAGAATAGAATTAGCACGCATGTTCGAACTTATTGATGAAAGTTTATATAAGTTTTTATGGGTTACAGATTGGCCACTGTTAGAATATGATGAAGATGAAAAACGCTATTATGCAAAACATCATCCATTTACAGCTCCAAAAGATGCGAATCAATTGAAAAATGATCCAAAAAACACAATGGCTAAAGCTTATGATATCGTCTTAAATGGTTATGAAATTGGTGGTGGATCGATTCGTATTCACAACCAAGAAGTTCAAAGACTTATGTTTGAAACACTAGGTTTATCTGAAGCAGAAGTTAAACATCGTTTTGGATTCTTTGTTGATGCGTTAAAGTACGGGACACCACCACATGGCGGCCTAGCTCTAGGACTTGACCGTTTAGTGATGTTAATGACGCATACAACTAATATTAAAGATGTGGTTGCATTTCCAAAAACACAAAGTGCGAAAGACCAAATGATGCAAGCACCAAGTGATGTGGATTTAGAACAATTAACAGAATTACATATTAAGGTAGGTGAATAGTTATGAAAAGTATCATTCTAGCTGGAGGTTGTTTCTGGGGTGTAGAAGCTTATTTTGATCAACTTAAAGGTATCATTGAGACATCAGTAGGTTATGTTGATGGTAATAAAAAAAGTCCTACATATCGTGAGGTATGTAATGGAGTTGCTTCACATGCTGAAGCATGCAAACTGATCTATGATGAAAAAGTTATCTCTTTAGAACAATTATTAGAACATTTCTTTAGAATTATTAATCCATTTAGCATAAATCGTCAAGGTAACGATGTTGGTGGGCAATATAGAAGTGGTGTTTATTTAGATGATATGAGTCAAAAACAAGAAGTCATTTCTTATATGCAAACCTACTTTGGGAAAAACTTTTCTAAAGTAGAAGTTAAGGTTAAAGAAAATCTTGACTATGAACTTGCAGAAGATAATCACCAAAAATATTTAAAGAAAAACCCATTTGGATATTGTCATGTTAATCTAGGCCTTGCAAAAGAAGAAGAGAAGAAAATATGAGAAAAGATTATATATCTTGGGATGAATATTTCATGGGTGTTGCTAAACTATCCGCACTTAGAAGTAAAGATCCAAATACACAAGTTGGAGCATGTATTGTTAATGCTGAATTTAGAATAGTTGGTATAGGTTATAATGGCATGCCTAAAGGTGCAGACGATAGTCTTTTTCCTTGGGGTAGTGAAGGTTCTTTTTTAGATACTAAATATCCATATGTTGTTCATGCAGAAGCAAATGCGATTCTAAATGCGACCCAGTCTTTAAAAGGATCTAAGGTTTATGTGACGCTTTTTCCATGTAATGAATGCACAAAGTTGATTATTCAAAGTGGGATAAACGAAATCGTCTATGAAGATGATAAGTATCAAGACACAAAAGAACATCAAGCAGCTATTAAAATGTTAACAGCCGCAAATGTTGGCTACCGTAAGATAAAGGTTGGTGAATTGTCTTATGTTAAAATTCATAAATGAGCATAAAAATTGGATAATAATTGGTATATTTGCATATCTCTATATTCTTTTTATAGGTGTGATGCCAACAAATTATAATGTAACAGCACCAGGTGGATTAACGCCTTTAAATACTGTCTTTATCATAGATGATCATGAAATGCCTGATCAGTTTTATAGTATTTATGTTTATTCATATGATCCAGTTACTGCATTTCAATTGATGTTATTAAAAAATAACGAGAAATTTATCTTAAGAAAACCAACCATAAGAGAACAAGAAAATACGATTATCGATGAATATCGTCAAGGTCAAATTTCTAAAAATTCTTCTTATCAACTCTCCATCATAAAGGCATATAGCCTAGCTAAGCTACAAGATGACTCTATAATTATGGATTATGGTTTTGAAGGATTGTATATCTATGATTTTCCAAATCGAATTAGTGAAGTCTCAATTGGTGATGTTATCAAAGAAATTGATAATAAACCATATAGTGACTATGAAGCAGATGAGTTTTTTGCGCTTTCCAATCATAGAAATGTGACTTATTTGATTGAAAAAAATGATGGAACGACTTATACTTACAGATATGATCAAGCAGAAGGCGATGTATCATTTTGGTTTTATCCGAAATATGAAATCTATGAAGCAGTACCAAGCTTTGAATTGCCAGGTATTAACAGTGCTGTTGGTGGACCAAGTGGAGGCATGCTTCAAACCCTTAGTATTTACGCAAGTTTACTTAAACTAAACATTCCTGATGTCAAAATTGCAGGCACTGGAACGATAAATAGCGATGGAACCATCGGTAGAATTGGTGGAATTAGACAAAAAATATACACTGCAGAGTTCAATAATGTTGATGTATTTATGATCCCAAAAGCTCATTATGATGAGGTAAAAGACATTAAAATTAAGTGTGAACTTGTGTTAGTTGAGACTATAGAAGAGGCGGCATTGTGGCTTTATGAAGCGTATAATGGATAG
Source organism: uncultured Mariniplasma sp. (assembly GCA_964368955.1). Taxonomy (GTDB): domain Bacteria; phylum Bacillota_I; class Bacilli_A; order Acholeplasmatales; family Acholeplasmataceae; genus Mariniplasma. Next base: position 23,241 of record CAYJDZ010000003.1, on the reverse strand, counting down.
AGTATATAAGTTTTATCATAAGTATCGCAATTTAGTAAAACTCATTGATAGGCAAACAACAATGAATACAACTGTAAAGTCAGTTTTAGGTGCGCTACTAATTTCATTTTTATTGGTTTTAATTCCGATAATACTAGTTGTCAATTTGTTTATATTTACTAAACTCACTATATTTTTATCGATTTTACTTGTATTTATCCTGGTTATTTGGGTTTTTCTATATTATCATTTCTATTATGTGCTTATACAAAACTATCATGAAAAAATTAAAGAAATTAATACAACCATTCCTAAATATGTAGAATTTGCGTTCGTTGGATTTGTCATACTAACGCTTGGCTTTGTGGTTTTAATGGTTGTGTTTTAAAGGGGTTTATTATGCTTATAGGAATCGTTATCATTTTATCAACATTAATATTAGATCAACTCACAAAACAACTTGCATATCATTTGATTGCACCGACATTTACTGGTTCTAATTCAGTCGTCATCAAAGGTTTTTTAGAGCTGAGTTATTATGAAAACACCGGTGCCTCATTAGGTTTTTTAGGTGATTTCATCTATAAAGATATACTTTTCTTCATCATAACTATTGTTGCTCTAGTGATGTTTGGTTATCTATTTAAAAGTGTTGATTTTAAACATAAAAAACTTTATTCTATTGCAATCGTCTTATTTATTAGTGGTACACTGGGCAATGCCATTGATCGAGGGATGTATGGATTTGTAATCGATTTTCTACATTACCCATTTCTAGATTTTCTAAATAATGTAGGTGGTTTAAGTAATTTCACAAACAATTTAGCGGACAATTATTTATCTGCAGCGATTGTTTTATTTGGTATTGACCTGTTTTTCTTTGAATCAAAAAGACATAAAAAAATTGAGGATGATCAAAATGCCCAAAATAATTAAAATTAGTAAAGATTTTGCTAAAAAAAGACTAGATCTATTTTTAACTGAACAAGAATTTGTTGATAAAAGTAGAAGTTTTGTTCAAAATTTGATAAATGATGAAAAAGTACTCGTCAACGATATAAAAGTTAAGTCTGGATATACACTAAAAGAAGACGATATGATTACTATTTTTGACGTGATTGAAGAAAGTAAAGAGTTAGTGGCCGTTGACCTTAACTTAAATATCATCTACGAAGATGATGATTTGCTAGTAATTAATAAACCAAAAGGATTAGTTGTGCATCCAGCCTCAAGCTATCATGAACCAACTCTTGTTCATGGATTAATGCATCAAGTGGATCATTTAAGTTCAGTAAGTGGTGATGTTAGACAAGGAATCGTTCATCGCATTGATAAAGACACAAGTGGCCTTCTAGTTGTCGCAAAAACCGATCAAGCACACCAGCTTTTAACCGAACAGTTAAAAAAACATGAAATTAGAAGAACATATATTGCTCTAGTTTATCATGACTTTAAAGAAGATGAAGGCACAATCGACGCACCAATAGGTAGACACCCAAAAAATAGACTTAAAATGGCTATTGTTGAAAATGGTAGACGCTCTGTCACACATTTTAAAGTTTTAGCTAGATATGAAAAATATAGCTTACTTGAAGTTGAATTAGAAACAGGTAGAACCCACCAAATTAGAGTGCATATGGCCTATATCAATCATCCTGTTGTTGGAGACCCAATATATGGACCAAAACAAGTAATATCTTCACATGGTCAGTTTTTACATGCTAAAAAACTAGCATTTTTACACCCAATAAAAAAAGAGTATATGACATTTAATGCCGATATACCCTCATATTTCAAAAACTTTATTGAAAAATTAACCTAAATCTTGTTTAGTAACATTCTTAAAATTCATCTTTGTTACATTGTGTAACATTTTAGGCCCTTTTTTAGTATAAATGGTCTTAACCATTTCATCAACTTCTTTGCTGGCACCTTTTAAAAGTTTAATCCCTAGTTTGTGACTATATTGTTGCATTTTAACTAAGAATGCGTAGCGTGCTATAATAGACGCAGCAGCAACACTCAAATGGACTTGTTCAGCTTTTGTGTGAAAGTCAATATCACGGTAAACGAGAGTCTCATCTTTTAAATAGTTATAGTAAAGCTGTGGTGTACAAAATTGGTCAAGGATGACTGGAACAGTATCTTTTAATTTAGATGATGTCTTAATAATTGCTTGATTATGAAGCAATGCTTTCATCTTGTTTAAGTTATATCCTTCATCGACAAGTTTATTGTACTTAGATGGGGGTAAAATGAGTAATGAATGAATAAGCTTTTTAGCAAGTTTTGGAGCAATATCAATGATTTGTTGATCAGACATATTTTTAGAATCTCTTACATTAAGATCTTCCAAATAACTTATTTCTGATTTATTAACAAACGCTGAACACACGACAACTGGGCCAAAAACGTCTCCGGTACCAACTTCATCTGAACCAATTGCAGCATAGTCTTCTCGGTTAAGATGTGTTTTGATGGAAACTAACTCATGTGTAACTTCTTCACCTTGAAGTAAGACTTTTCCAGTTTTATAAGCTAGAATATCAACATCGTTATGCACAGCATGAAAAAGCAAATAGGGATTTTTATCCTCTACTTGATGATATTGATATACTTTATTAAGTTTTTCTAGTTCTTGCCCTGTGACTGACATTGTGTAATATTTCATGTTTCACCTCTATTATCAAGATTTATTATACCATATTTTTATAGAAAAAGGTGCTCTTTATGAGATTTATGACAAAAACGTTAGAATTGGACCAAATTATTGATTTAATACTCAAATACACAAAATCTGATTCTGCAAAAGACAATTTTAATAATATAGAACCTTATACAGATGAAAATCTCATTAATCAAAAACTTGATGAAGTTGTAGATATGGTTGAACTTATTGCCAAATTAGGGAATATGCCTTTTTTAGAGAACTTTGATATCTACCAACTCATTCATTACGCTGAAATAAATCGGTCGTTTTCAATTCAAGATATTTTATATATCCGGCTTTTTTTAGTCATGGAAAGAGATATTCATCAATTTTTGAAACAAAAAATGTCGTTAAAAATTGAATCACCCCATTTAATACATCTTTTAAGTGATCTAGCCAACCATAAACATTTGCTAAAATACATTGATTCCAAAATGGATGAAGATGGTGTCATCTTGGATGACGCTACTCCAAAGCTATTAAGCATTCGTAAAGATATTTCTAGATTTGACAAACAGCTTCAAGACAAGCTACAAAAAATGCTCACTGATTACCAAACTTATTTAAATGATCAAGTGATTGTTTTGAGAAACGATCGATTTTGTATAGGCGTAAAAGAAGCATTTAAACATAAAATTAAAGGTGTCATTCATGATATGAGTGCATCTAAACAAACTATATATATAGAACCTGAGCAAACCCGTTCAATTACTGCTCAAATTGAAAGTTTAAAAGTAGATGAACAAAGAGAAATAGATATCATTATACAAGCAATCAGCGAACAAGTTCAAGATAATTATGTTTCATTGAAACAAAACATCGATTTTTTAGTAGAACTTGATTTAATTCATGCCAAAGCTATCTATGCACTTCAAATCAATGGACATAAACCTAATATTAATAAAGAAGGTTTTATCCAATTAATTAATGCAAAGCATCCCCTTCTCAATCAAAAAGAAGCGGTTCCAATTGGCCTATCTTTGGATAAACATCTCAAAACCTTACTGATTACGGGTCCCAATACAGGTGGTAAAACTGTAGCACTTAAAACCTTAGGTCTACTGACATTAATGACTCAAATGGGTATATTAACACCGCTTAATGAAGCGAGTAGCATTGCGATATTTAATCAAATATTTGCAGATATTGGCGATGAACAATCTATTTCACAATCACTTTCAACATTTTCATCACATTTAACAAAAATTATTACGATGATTAAAGAGATGAAAGACCATACTTTAGTCTTACTTGATGAACTTGGTAGTGGAACCGATCCAAACGAGGGAGTTGCCCTTGCAATCGCTATTTTAGAGGCATTTAAACCCTATGATGCTAGAATGATGGTGACAACCCATTATTCTGAATTAAAGAGCTATGCATACGAACAGCCTCACATGACAACCGCAAGCGTTGCTTTTGACAAACAAAGTTTAAAACCACTATATTACCTTCAAATGGGCACTACAGGATCATCTCATGCGTTTTTAATCGCAAAACGCCTCGGACTTCCTGATGAAGTTGTGAACAACGCACTTAAACTATATGAAGGTCGACAAACCGATCTTGCCAAAATGATGGAAAAGCTAAATGATGAGATGGTTGAGATTCAAAAAGAAAAAGAAGAGTTAAATAAAGAAATCATTGAAGTCAAAAACGAAAAAAAATCCTATGAAATTATAAAGAATGATCTGCTTCAAAAACAAGACCAAATGATGGAAAAAGTCAAACTAAAAGAAGAAGCTAAATGGCTTAAATTGAGAGAAGAAGCAAGAAATATGATTCTAGATTTGCAGTCAAGAGCATCTTTAACTAAACCAGAAATTGCAGATTTAAAATTTAAACTTAATCAAGGAGTCGATTCAGATAAATCAATCTACTTTGAAGAAGAGTTAAAAATAGGTGATGAGGTTTTTATAACATCATACCAGCAGTATGGTAAAATAGTAAATATAAAAGATAATTTATATCAAGTGAAATTCGGTCAATTTGACTTAGAATTTCAAGTTAAAGATTTGAAAAAAGATATTGATAAGAAACCTAAAAAAACAAAAACTCAAATACAAAAGGCACCAGCTGAGGCGTTTGTTGCTCAAAAACAAGGCAGTTTTGAAGTAGATTTAAGAGGTTTTAGATTTGAAGAAGTAAAACCAGCGCTAGATGATGCCATCGACGGTGCAATTATCTCAGGATTAACACAACTTACAATCATTCATGGATTTGGGACTGGTGCTGTTAGAAAAGCTGTTCACCAATACATTAAAGCGTCCCCCTATATTAAGGACCATAGATTTGGCGGTGAAGGTGAAGGGTTAAACGGCGTAACAATTGTTACATTAAAATAGTGCTTTTGGCTTGAATTATTATAAAAATAATATATAATAAAGATATAAAAAATTAATTTAGAAATGAGGAAAATTTAATGATTGATTATCAAGGACAAGCATATCAAGAAGTAATTGGGCAACAAGGACTCGTAGTTGTACAATATTATGCAACATGGTGTGGACCATGTAAAATGTTAAAACCAGTGTTAGAAGCAATAAGTGAAGAAATGACCGATACTAAATTCTTTAGAGTTGACATTGATCAATTTAGAACACAAGCTATAGATGCTGGAATTAAGAGTGTTCCAACAGTTGTAGTGTACAAAGATGGACAAGAAGTTGACCGTCAAAGTGGTTACCAACCAAAAGAAAGAGTTCAAGCTTGGTTAACCCAAAATAAATAAAGCACTCATGTGCTTTTTTTTATATCTTTTTTTTAGTATAATAGATATGGTGATAAAATGAATGGTTTTTTACTTGTCAATAAACCTAAAGGTATGACATCTCATGATGTCGTTTTATATCTTAAAAGGAAATATAAATTTCAAAAAATTGGACACACAGGAACACTTGACCCATTTGCTAGTGGTCTGCTTATTTTGTGTATAGGAAAAGCAACAAAACTTGCAGATATGTTTCAAAATCAAGATAAGTCTTATGAAGGAACGCTTTGTTTTAATAAACACTATGACACCTATGACACAACTGGACAAATCGTTTATACTAAAGATGTGACCATTGAAGAAGATCTTTTAAAAAATGCGGTTAAAAGCATGATTAAGCCCTATGAGCAACTACCTCCAATGTATGCAGCAATCAAGATTGATGGTAAAAAATTATATGAACTTGCACGAGAAGGCAAAGAGATTGAAAGAGATAAAAGAGCTGTTCAAATCTATGATTTTAAGCTAACATCGCCTTTGAATGATAATCAAGTTGATTTCTACATTGAAGTATCAAAAGGAACATACATAAGAAGTGTTGCAGTTGACCTAGCAGAAAAACTTGACACTTATGGCGCACTATCTGAATTAAAGAGAACTTCAATAGGATCTTATCTTTTAAAAGATGCAATTGACTTAGAATCTATAGAATTAAAAGATTTAATTCAATTAGAAACCTATTTAGCAAAATACCCTAAAATTACATTAAATCCATATATGGTCAAACTTGTTAGAAATGGAATCTATTTAGATGAAAGACAGACAACGATAAAAAGTGATTTTGTCGTCTATGATGAAGATGAAAACATGGTTGCTTTTTATCAGAAGATTGATGAAAAAAACTATAAACCTACACTCATTCTTTAGGAGATATCAATGATTATTTTTTATGATACCTACAATAAAATCGAAAACAAAGAAGGATTAACGATTACAATGGGAAATTTTGATGGTCTTCACAAAGGCCATCAACAACTCATTAATCGTGTTTTGAGTTATAAAGACACAAAGCATGCCATCCTCACCTTTGATCCGCATCCATCTTCAGTTCTTCGAAAAGTTCCATTTAGAACGTTAACTCAAAAAAGAGATAAAATAGAATTATTTTCTAAGTTTTCTCTAGATTTTGCGTTAATCGTCAAATTTAATGAAGACTTTTCAAAACTAAATGTTGAGCAATTTATAAACTTTTTAAGAAAAATATCAGTAAAACGTTTAGTAATCGGTAGAGATGCAAGATTTGCATATCGAGGGCAAGGGACTATAGAAGATCTAAGAAAGTATTTTTTTGTTGATGTCCTAGATGATCTTGTTTATCATAACACAAGGGTATCAACGACCTATATTAAAGATTTTCTTGATCAAGGAGATTTAAAATCAGCAAAAGAAATGCTTAATCGAACATATCAAATCATGGGATTAGTTGTTCATGGTCATAAAATAGGGCGAGGCATGGGGTTTCCTACTGCCAATATTGATTTTGATAATTATTATTTACCTCGAATGGGTGTCTATTATGTCAGAGTATTTGTTAATGACCGATGGCATTACGCAATGGCAAACATTGGCAATAATCCAACACTTAATTATAGTCAAGCACAACGATTAGAAATTTACATTCTAGACTTTTCAGAAGAAATTTATCAAGTTAAACTTATAATTGAATTTTTAGAGTATTTAAGACCTGAGTTTCGCTTTTCATCTAAAAATGCACTCATAGAACAATTGAAAAAAGATGAAGAAAAGATTAGAACACTATCAAAAAAATAAAAATATGCTATAATAATGATATAGAATAGAGGTGTTATGATGAAAATGATTATTGCGATCGTCTCTAATGATGATGCGAACAAAGTTCAAAAAGCATTAGTCAAAGAGAAATTTTTTTCTACTAGACTTTCTTCTACCGGAGGCTTTTTGCGTGCGGGCAATGTCACTTTTATGATAGGTGTTAATGATGAAAAAGTGCCACAGGCACTAGAAGTTATTGAAGCTCACAGTAAAAAAAGAACAAGACTTGTTCCAAATACCATTGTCAATGAATTTGGTTCATTTTCATCTCTTCCAATAGAAGTAGAAGTTGGTGGGGCAACTGTATTTGTTATTAACATTGATCAATTCATCAAAATATAGTTTAAATGTTGCATTTTTTTAAAAAAATGTTACAATAATAAAGGCGGTAACAAGGTAACGGGAAAGTCAACCCATACTTTAGTTATTCGAAGGAGGAAAGAAAATGGCACTTACAAAAGATCAAAAACAAGAAGTCATCAAAAGTTATGCGACTAAAGAAGGAGATACTGGTTCTCCAGAAGTACAAATTGCTGTGTTATCTGCAGAAATCAACTCTCTAAATGTACACTTACAAGCACATTTACATGATTTCCACTCTCGTCGTGGCTTGTACATGATGATTGGTAAAAGACGTCGTTTGTTAAACTATTTACGTAATAAAAACGTAGATCGTTATCAAACACTAATTCAAAGATTAGGATTACGTCGATAAAAGATTGCGAAAGCAATCTTTTTTTTCTGTTTAAGCCTGAAATGTTATGAATTATAAAAGAAATATGGTAAGATAGATAAGGTTAAATAATAAAAAAATTATATGAGAAAACATATAAAATGAAGGAGATTTTATATTATGAGTAAAAAAGTATTTGAAACAACATTAGGCGGAAGACCCCTAAGTGTTGAAATTGGTGAAGTTGCAAAACAAGCCAATGGATCGGCATTTATTAACTATGGCGATTCAACAGTATTAAGTGTCGTAACCGCAAGAACAGAACCATCAACCATGGATTTTTTTCCATTAATGGTTATTTATCAAGAAAAGTTATATGCAGGTGGTAAAATTCCTGGTGGCTTTTTAAGAAGAGAAGGTAGACCTTCAGAACATGAAACGCTAACTTCTAGACTAATTGATAGACCTTTAAGACCAATGTTTCCTGAAGGATTCAAAAACGAAGTACAAATTATTAACACAGTACTTAGTAGTGATCCAGAAGCAACCACTGAAATGGCTGCATTACTAGGATCCTCACTTGTTTTAGGTATTTCAAACATTCCGTTTAACGGACCAGTTGCTGGTGTGACTGTAGGTCGCATTGATGGCAAATTTGTTATTAATCCAACACCTGAACAATTATTATTAAGTGATATTGAACTCATCGTTGCTGGTAATAAAGATGCAATCAACATGGTTGAAGCTGGTGCAAAACAAATCGATGAAACTGTAATGTTAGATGCAATTTTATTTGGACATGATGCAATTAAAGAACTTGTTTTATTCCAAGAAAAAATAATTGCTGAAATTAACCCAGAAAAAATGGATTACACTGTATTTGAAGTTGAAAGTCAAGTTGAAAAAGATGTTCATGCATTTTGTTTTGACCGTTTAATTACTGCAGTATCTTTATTTGACAAATTAGAAAGATATCGTAAAATTGATGAAATCAAGGCAGAAGCTGTTCTTAAATTCAGTGAAAAAGCATTTTTCAATGATGTTAACGGCGTGAAAGTCTTTGATGACAAAGCACATAGTAACTATATCCAACAAGTAAAAACTGTTGTTGATCAAATTGTAACAAAAGAAGTAAGAAGATTAATTACTGAAGATAAAGTACGCCCTGATGGACGTAAGGTTGACGAAATTAGACCTTTAGCTTCAAGAATTGATATCTTTAAAAGAACACATGGTTCAGCGTTATTTACAAGAGGTCAAACTCAAGCTTTAGGTGTTGTTACACTTGGTGCTTTAGGAGAAAGTCAATTTATTGATGGTCTTGGTCTAGAAGATAAAAAACGCTTTATGCTACACTATAACTTCCCACCATTTAGTGTTGGTGAAACTGGACGTTATGGCTTTGTTGGAAGAAGAGAAGTTGGACATGGTGCCCTAGGCGAACGTGCGCTTCTACAAGTATTACCTGATGAAGAAAAGTTCCCATATACAATTAGAGTTGTATCTGAAATACTAGAATCTAATGGTTCATCATCACAAGCAACTATTTGTGCAGGATCAATGGCTTTAATGGCTGCTGGTGTGCCTTTAGAAGCTCCTGTTGCTGGTATTGCGATGGGGTTAATTAAAGATGGTAAGAATTACACAATCTTAAGTGATATCCAAGGTATGGAAGATCATGAAGGGGATATGGATTTTAAAGTTGCTGGTACTAAAAAAGGGATTACTGCTCTACAAATGGACATTAAAATCTTAGGTATTACAAAAGAAATCTTAAAAGAAGCTTTAGAACAAGCAAGAACTTCACGTCTACACATTTTAGCTCATATGGATGAAATCATTAACGAACCTAGAAAAGAATTATCTACTTATGCACCAAAAGTTAAACTTATTAGAATTAATCCTGATAAGATAAGAGATGTTATTGGAGCGGGTGGAAAGATTATTTCACAAATCATTGAAGACAATAATCAAGTTAAGATTGATATTGAACAAGATGGTCGTGTCTTCTTGATGCATCAAGAGTCAAAATGGATTGAATCTGCTGCAGCATATATTCAAAATTTAGTTAAAGAAGCTGAAGTTGGAAAAATCTATGAAGGTAAAGTAACTAGAGTTGAAAAATTTGGCTGTTTCGTTGAAATTTGGCCAGGTGCTGAAGGTCTAGTTCATATCTCAAGACTTGCGAAAGAAAGAGTTGCTCAAACTGAAGATGTTGTCTCAGTAGGCGATCAAATATTAGTTAAATGTATCGGTGTCGATGATAAGGGAAGAATTGATTTATCAAGAAAAGATGCACTTAAATAATTAAGTTAGACTTAAACATGATAAAATAGAAGTGTCAATGGAAGGTGACCAAGCCTATATGCTATAGGTTAGGAAAGTCCATGCTAGCACATTCTGAAATGAATGTAGTGTTTGCGCCTAAGGAAACAATAACTTAGGGTACATCTTCGGGTGTAACGGCGTATGATGGTCTAAGGCGTAAGCTATGACCTAGTACAAAACGTGCCACAGAAACGAACTGTTTAGAAATAAACAGATGAAACGCGGTAAACCCCTCAAGCTAGAAACCCAAATTTGGTAGGGGAACGTATGCTAACGAATTTTAAGTTAAATTGCGCTACTTTTTAAGTAGAGATAAATGGTCACACCCTTTTATTAGGGCTACAGAACATGGCTTATGCACATTGACATATGTAAGGTTTCCTATACTGGGAAACCTTATATTTTTTAACAAAAATAAAAAAAATATGTAAAAAAAATAAAAATATCTATCATAAATAGACATAAATTAAAAATATGTAAAAATCTAGCTTAAATATAGTTAGAAATAGACAAAACAGTCTTATTTGTGGTAATATATATATAGTTAAAACTAGGAGGAATTAAAAATATGAAAGTAAACTTACGAACTAGATCACTGCGTGAAGTGAGAAATGATAAACTCATTCCAGGCGTCATGTATGGAAAATCTATTGCATCAACATCAATTGAAGTTGAAGACAAAGCTTTTAAAAATGCATTAGCTGAATTTGGGAAATCAATGACTTTTGAAGTTATATTAGACGGAAACAAACACAATGTTTACATTAAAACTGTTAACACTGATATTTTAAAACCTGGCACTATTGTTCATTTTGAACTACATAGAATTGCTGAAGATGAAACGATTTCAGCATCTATTCCAGTAGTAATCCACGGGAAAGATGCACTTCAAGCCAAAAGATTATATGTCCAAATGGGATTATCTTCGATCGATTGTGAATACCTATCAGGTAGTGGAATCTCTCACTTTGAATTTGATGCATCAAAGATGGAAATGGACGAATCAGTTCATATCAAGGATGTAGTTGTACCTAATGGTGTAACAATTCATGAAGATCCAGAACAAATGGTGTTTATGGTTAAAGAAGCTCAACAAGAGGAAGAAGAAGCTGATGATGTTGCTGAAGCAGCTGCAGTTTCTACTGAGGAAGAAGCTTAATTTTAAAAAAAACATTAAAAAGTAATCATTTTTGTGGTTACTTTTTTTCTATGCTAAAATATAAGTAGGTGATTAAGATGGAAATTAAGTTAAAAGAAGTAGTCCTAAATTATGAAATAATTGGAAAAGGTAATCCTTTGATTTTTTTACATGGTAATGGTGAAGACCTTCATATTTTTGATGAACTTTCAGATTCACTAAAAAACGAATACAAAATTTATTTAATAGACAGTAGAAACCATGGGAAAAGTAGTCATCACAATAACTATTCCTATGATGATATGGCTTGCGACATCATTCAGTTCATCGATTTATTGAATCTCAATAAACCAAGTGTTCTTGGATTTAGTGATGGCGGGATTATAGCACTAAAAATGGCTATAATCGTGTCAAATAAGCTCGACAAACTAGTTTTATGTGGAGCTAACTATCATGTCAAAGGGTTAGTAAAAACAGTCTATGATGAGACTTTGAAAGCTTATAAAATGAACAAAAACCCTTTATTAGGACTGATGATTAAAGAACCAAAGATAAAACATAGCGATTTAAAAACTATAAAAAATGAAACATTAATTATTGTAGCTAGACAAGATGTTATTAGGCTAGATCATACAATAAAACTATCCAAACTTATTGCTCATTCAAAATATATCGTATTAGATTATCATAGTCATGACTCATATATTGTTAATCAGAATTATTTAAAAGATATCATAAAAAATTTCATTTAGAACTGAAAATAAAAAAATGTTTTATAGAGATGAAAATTTATCGTCTATAAAACATTTTTTATATAATAACTTAGTAGAAATTTTTATAAAATTCCAAGAGCTCTTAGTACGATGTAGGTAATATAAGAAACATAGATCCCAATTAGAATAATACCATCAGTTCTAGATAATTTATCTTTTAATAAGCCTAGAACGACTGTTAAGGATGTTACGCCAATTAAAATGACCATGTCGATTAATACATCTTTATTGAGTCCAAGAGGAACAACCAATCCCGATAGTCCAACGATTAATAAAATATTAAATATATTAGAACCTATTACGTTACCTAAAGCAATATCAGATTCACCCTTTTTAGCTGCCATAGCTGAGGTAACAAGTTCGGGTAGTGAAGTTCCAAGTGCAACTATTGATAATCCAACTAATGTGGTTGCTTTCGTGACTGACATCGCAAATGAGGTCGTTAAGATTTCAATTGCGATATATTCTGCACCTTTAGTTACCAAAAATCCTCCAGTTGCAACACCTGCAATCCCAATGATTAACAAAACAAGAGCTTTTTTAATATCAACAACTTCTAAATCTTCTTCTATCATGTTTTTTTCAGAAGTAATCATTAAATACATATAATAACTAAAAGCTAAAAGTAAGATTAATGCTTCCCACCAAACAATTGCTTGATCCGCTTGGAAGAAATATCCGAGAATAGTAATTAAGACCGTAACACCAATTAAGAAAGGGAATTCTTTTCTTCTCATTGATCTTCTAACAGCAACTGGCATGATTAGTGCACTTGTTCCTAAAATTAGGGTTAAGTTAGCCATATTAGATCCAATAATGTTTCCCATTGCGATATCTGCAGTTAGTCCTTGTGAGCGAGCAGAAAGCGATGACACAAAGCTTACTGCTAGTTCAGGAAGAGAAGTTCCAAAAGCAACTAATGTAAGACCAATGATTAATGGTGATATTCTAAATTTTCTAGCTATTGAGCTTGAAGAAACAATAAAAAAATCTGCACCTTTAATGAGTAAAACGAAACCAACAACCAAAAATCCAATGTTTAATAAAATCTGCATGATATACCTCTATATTTTCATAAAATGTTTTTCTTGATGAGTAATTCAAAATAAAAACCATCAAGACACAAAAAAAGTCTTGAAGGTCTCGTTACAAGGATACCTTGAAATTAACCGGGTATAGATACCGTATTGACGATTAATTTAGAGTTAACTACTCCCCTTCACCTATATATTCTAGCATACTATCGTTTAAGTAACAAGTTATTATCAAACATAATAATTTATCGATAATGGGTCAAACATTGACATTTCGATAAAAAAATAGTATGATATTCTCATAACGATTTACAAAGGAAACAATACGAAAAATGGAAGAATGCAGTAGTAGGATCGACGATCCCTTATATCAGAGTACCAAAGACATTAAACATTATCCTCTTTTTGGTGTCTTTTTTTGTTGTATTAAAGGAGATATATCATGTTAATATCAATAATAGCAATTATCTTAATTATTATTTTTACAGCTGTTTTAAGTGCGGCCGAAATTGCACTTGTAGTTGTTAGTGATAGTAAAGTCAATGATGATGTCTTAAATAAAAACAAAAAAGCACTAAAAATACAAAGATTTACAAATCAATCAAAAAGATATTTATTATCGATACAAGTTATGGTGACCTTGTTAGCTTTAATTAATGGTGCAGTTGCACTAGATGCTTTTTATAATGATGTGATGGCACTTTTTAATGGTCTAGATTGGTTAAAACCGATTGCTATGTTTTTAATAACAATTATTTTACTAATCGTCCATATCGTTTTTGGTAGACTTATACCAAGAAGACTTGCTATTAAGTATACTGATTTCATAGCATATCAAACAGTCGGATTTATCACATTTCTTCATGTTTTGTTCAAACCATTGACATGGTTGTTAAACAGAGGATCAATGCTATTTGGAAGGTTATTTACATTGAAACCTGAAGAAGGCGAACGCAAAATGACTGAAGAAGAGATTAGATCTATGGTAGAAGTTAGCTCTAAATCAGGAAACATAGACGAAAACGAATCTGAAATGATTCAAAACATCTTTGATTTCAGTGATACTTCAGTAGAAGAAATTATGACACATCGAACAGAAATATCATCGATTAACATGAGATCAACTAGAAAACAAATTATTGAATACGTTCAAAATGAAAGATTTACAAGATTTCCTGTCTATGACAAAGATATTGATCATATTATTGGAACAATTCATGTGAAAGATTTGCTTAAGTTTTTAGATAATCAAGAAGAAAAGTTTTCTTTGAAGTCTCTACTTAGACCCCCTTATTTTGTACCCGACAGTAAAAAAACGAGTGAACTCTTTAAAGAGATGCAAAGACAAAAAAATCATATTGCAATTGTCTTAGATGAATACGGTGGTACTGCTGGGATCGTGACAATTGAAGATTTGATTGAAGAAATTGTTGGAAATATTTTTGACGAATATGATGAAGATGAAGAAGACATCAAAGTTATTGACGAAAATACTTATGAAATCGATGGGCTTACCAATATTGATGATGTTGAAGACGAAATCCATGCATTATTACCTGTTGATGATTATGATACAATTAGCGGTTTTATTTTAGGCCAACTAGGTAGATTTCCTGAAAAAAATGAAAAAGTTATCGTAGAATTTAACAAATTTACATTTGAAATACTAGAAACCAACGAGAATGTCATAACAAAACTAAGAGTTATAACACCTAATGAACTATCAGATGATGAGGATGATGAGAAGTAATGACTAAGATAGACTTTATACAAATCGGAGTTTTAATCGGACTGATTTTATTATCAGCGTTTTTTTCATCGACTGAAACTGCTTTTTCATCAGTTAACAAAATAAAATTAAAAAATATGGTTCAAAATGGACATAAAGGTGCACAAAGGACTCTAAATTTAGCAGAAAGATTCGAAGACCTAATTATTACCATACTCATCGGAAATAATATAGCGAATATCCTCTCAGCTTCAATTGCTACAGTCTTTTTCCTTAGAAACATAGGTGATGCTGGCGTGACGATATCAACAGCTGTGATGACATCATTAGTCCTTATCTTTGGAGAAATAGCACCAAAGAGTTTGGCAAAAAAAATACCTGAAAAATATGCCTTAGCAACAACGCCAATTTTGATAGTTTTCCTATTTGTTTTAAAGCCCCTAGGCATTATATTTGGAGCTATTCAAAAAGGGATTAATAAAATATTTACTTTTAAAGAAACAACGACATTAACTGAAGAAGAGTTATTAACTTATGTGAGCGAAGTTCACCAAGAAGGTGGCATCAATCAAAATGAAGAAGAACTAATCAGAAGTGTTATTGATTTTGATGATTTAATCGTAGAAGAAGTATTTACACCTAGAGTTGATGTAATAGCGGTGAGTGAAACTGATGAATTAGAAAAAATAAGGTTAGCTTTTAAACATTCTGGATATTCTAGACTTCCAGTCTATGATACTAATATTGATCATATTACCGGTGTCATCAATCATAAAGACTTCTATAATCTTGTCTTAATAGAAAATCTACCCTTAGAATCAATTATTAAACCACCTGTATTTGTAACAGAGTATATGAAAGTATCAAACCTTTTGGTTTTATTTAGGGAAAACAAGTCACATATGGCAGTTGTCAAAGATGAGTTTGGAGGAACCTTAGGTATAGTCACAATGGAAGATGTCTTAGAAGAAATAGTTGGAGAGATTTGGGACGAACACGATGAAATTGTTGAACGAATTATTAAAATTGATGATCACAAATATCAAGTAAAAGGTAATGCTGAATTAGATAGTTTATTTGAACAACTTGGATTAGACGATGACTTAGATTTTTCAACTGTTAACGGATGGATTATGGATGAAATGGGAAGGATTCCTTTTGTAGGAGATTCATTTCAATATAAAAACTTAATTGTAGGCGTTACAAGTGCAGATACGAAAAGAGTCTTAGAAGTAATCATTGAAGTGCAAGATATTGAAAAAGAATTAACTGAAGACGTATAAATCTTATTATAACTATAAAAGTAGATTAAAAACATCTACTTTTTTTATGTGATTGCATAAAAAAAAGATACCAAATTTTATTTGGATATCTTGATTTTGTTCTTAATCAATTTGTTATTTAACTGAACTTCCAGCAAATGTAAATAATTTATCAAATGTCTTGAAATAATCAGTAGTAGTCATTGTTACACCAGCAACTTCTGGAGTAGAGTTCATTGTCCAACCTTTTTCCATTACATACGCAGTTAATGTATCAGCTTGTTCAAACCATTCTTTACCAATTTCACTAGCTGGTTTCATGTTATAATCAAAACCTAATTCTTGTTTAGTTTTAGCTTTCCATGAGAATGCAAAAGTTGCACTTAAATCTGATTGAATTGTATCTAAGTGTAATTCAGTAACAACACCTTTAGTGCTAACTACCATAGATGCCATAACAACTTCTGGATGATAAAGTCCAGTAGCATAAACTTTTGTAGTTGACCAAGTGATTGCTTGGAATTTACCAGCTTTAGCTAATACTAGAGCTTCAGCAGCTAATGTTGTATAGCCACCATCTTTCATTGTTACACCAGAAACGTTATCAATGTATCCGTCAGTCTTAGTTGTAACGCCTTCAGGACCATTTGCTAACATGAATGCTTCAATTAAAGCAGCTTGATCATCCCATTCAGCAACTGCGTTTCCATATTTAACCATTCCATAATCATCGCCAAGTTCTTTTTTAGTCTTAGCATTCCATTGGTATTCATACTTGTCATCTGTTACATCGTCTACAGTATCTTTACCTACAGTTTGAACTTTTTTAGATTGTAAAGCGTCGATATAGTATCCTTCAACTTCACCATCTTTAATCGTAACTGTCACCGTTGTAATCATTGGCGAACCATCTGTATGAGTATTATACTCATAAGCCATAAATTTTCCATCAACTTTATATTCGGATGACTTGCAACCAAAAAGCGCTATGGAACTTATTACCACTAAAAGCAGCAACATTAATTTTTTCATTATTCATTTCCTCCTGTGTATTGTTTTTCTACTCTTATATTATATCAAAATTGCTCATCAATTTGCAATCCTTAATCTATTGTTTAGAAATAAAAACGTTTTACTACTTCAAATAAGTCGAAATCTAAACAATTATTATCTAATCTACTTTTATTACGCGTATAAAAATGATACAATTAGTAAGCGGAAAGGTATGTGAAACATGGATAACAACAAACTAAATGAAAGACAAAAGAAAATCCGAAACTTTTCTATTATAGCTCACATCGATCACGGAAAGTCAACATTAGCTGATCGCATCTTACAGATGACTCAGACAGTTAGTGATAGAGAAATGAAGGCTCAACTCCTAGATTCTATGGACTTAGAAAGAGAAAGAGGCATTACAATCAAATTGAATGCAGTTGAGGTCTTGTATAACGCCTTAGATGGTAATGAGTACATATTACATCTAATTGATACACCAGGTCATGTCGATTTTACATATGAAGTTTCAAGATCATTAGCAGCTTGTGAAGGTGCTGTTTTAGTTGTCGATGCAGCTCAAGGCATCGAAGCACAAACACTAGCTAACGTCTATCTTGCAACAGATAATGATTTAGAAATCATACCACTGATTAATAAAATAGATCTTCCAAGTGCAGATATTAAAAAAGTAATTCGTGAAATTGAGGATATTATTGGTATTCCAGCACAAGATGCTGTCTTAGCTTCAGCTAAAGAAGGCATTGGTATTATTGATATTTTAGAACGTATTGTAAAAGATGTACCTGCACCTACAGGTGATGCGAACAAACCACTTCAAGCTTTAGTTTTTGATTCACTTTATGATGCCTATAAAGGTGTCATTCCTTCAATTCGGGTTATGAATGGAACTATCAAAAAAGGGGATATCATTGAGTTTATGAACTCTAAAGCAACTTATGAAGTTATTGAAGTTGGTGTTCATACTCCAAAAAATCTAAGAAGAGAAGTTTTAGGTCCTGGTGATGTTGGTTATTTTACAGCATCAATTAAGGATATTGGCACAGTTGGTGTCGGTGATACCGTCACAATTGCTAATCATAGAGCATTGACTTCACTTCCTGGTTATCGGAAAATGAATTCTGTCGTATTTTGTGGATTGTTTCCAATAGAATCTGATAAATACAATGACTTAAAAGATGCTTTAGAAAAACTAAAATTAAATGATGCCTCTCTTTTATATGAACCAGAAACTTCGCAAGCATTAGGTTTTGGGTTTAGAACTGGTTTTCTAGGTCTACTTCATATGGAGATTGTTCAAGAAAGAATCAGTAGAGAATTCGGTATTGAACTGATTGCAACAGCACCATCAGTGATTTATCATATTAATTTAACAGATGGAAAAATGATAACCATTGATAATCCATCAAGACTTCCAGATCCACAAACAATTGAATCTATTGAAGAGCCTTATGTGATTGCAACCATGATGTCACCAAAAGAATATGTAGGTGCTGTTATGGATATTTGTCAGAAAAAAAGAGGTATCTTTGGCACTATGAAATATATTGACGCCAATAGAGTAACCATATCATATGAATTACCTTTATCAGAAATCGTCTATGATTTTTTTGACAAATTAAAATCAACGACTAAAGGATATGCCTCATTTGATTATGAAATGTCTGGATACAAAAAATCAAAACTTCAAAAAATGGATATTTTATTAAATGGCGAAGTTGTTGATGCACTATCTTCAATCATTCATAGAGATTTTGCATACAATAGAGGTAGAAACGTTTGTGAACGGATGGCTAAGCTTATTCCTAGACAGATGTTTGAAATTCCTGTACAAGCAGCTTTAGGAAACAAAGTGATTGCAAGATCAACGATTAAAGCCATGCGTAAAGACGTATTAGCTAAATGTTATGGTGGAGATATAACGAGAAAGAAAAAGCTCTTAGAAAAACAAAAAGAAGGCAAGAAAAAGATGAAGGCTGTGGGCAGAGTTGAAGTTCCACAAGAGGCTTTCATGGCGATTTTATCAAATAGTGATGAGTGATACATTCTCATCACTTTTATTTTAAATAGAGCTTAATTACTGTATAATAATAGTAAGGATGTGATTTAAATGAAGGGACTATATGTCCATATCCCTTTTTGTGAGTATATTTGCCATTATTGTGACTTTGTTAAACGAGTCCCTAAAAACAAGGAAATGGTTGATACTTACTTAAATAGATTAAGACAAGAAATAAAGAGTTATGAACACCATTTTAGTTCAATTGAAACCATATATATTGGTGGGGGAACTCCAAGCATGCTTTCAGTAGAACAATTAACATATTTATTTGAATCGTTAAAAGAGATTTCTCCTGTTGAATATTCTATCGAGGTTAATCCAGAAAGTTACACAAAAGAAAAAGGGTTATTGTTTAAAAAATACAAAATTAATAGAGTAAGTTTAGGCGTTCAAACATTCAATCAAAAACTCTTACACTACTTAAATAGGGGACATACAAACGATCAAGTTTTTAACGTTGTTTCACATTTAAAAGAAATAGGTATAAAAGAGATTAGTATTGATTTAATCTATGCAATTCCGAATCAAAGCATAGAGGATTTAGCTTATGATTTAAGATTCATAGATCAATTAGATATTACACATGTTTCATGTTACTCGTTAATATTAGAAGAAAAGACATATTTTTACCATCAGTATTTAAAAGGTAACTTCGAAACTGTAGATGAAGATATTGAAGCAACCATGTATAAAATGGTTATTGATGAACTAAAAAAACAAGGTTTTGAACATTATGAGATATCAAATTTTGCAAAAGACGGACATTATTCTTATCACAATATGATTTATTGGACTTTAGGTGAATATATAGGTTGTGGGTTAGGTGCTCATGGTTTTGTTGATAACATGCGAACCTATAATGAAAGAAACTTGCCTAAATATTTGGAAAAGCCATTAAAGAACTCTGAAAATCAAGATAAAGATACACTATTACAAGACGAACTCATTTTTGGACTAAGAAAAATTAAGGGTATTAATCTTAAAGATATTGAAGATAAATATAAGATAAGTTTATTAGATGTATATCCTCAATTGAAAGAAAAAATAGAGCTTGGTTTGGTAGAAATTAAAGAGGACTACTTAAGGTTAACAGAATATGGACTTTTTCTAGGTAATCAAGTATTTATGGTGTTTATATGAAATATTTACTTAAAGATTTCGAGTATTATTTAAAAAAAGAAAAGGGTTCTTCAGCAAATACAATTTCTTCATATTTAAGAGATTTAGAGCAATATAGAGCTTTTTTAGAGAAATATCATAAAATAAATAATCCTAAGCATATTACTAAAAAACATGTAGAAGGATATTTAAAGAGTTTAAATAAAAAGGTATCCGGAAAAACGATTGCTAGAAAACTGACATCAATAAAAAGTTTTCATCATTTCTTAGCATTAGAAAATGAAGTTGATATCAATATTACAAAAGACTTTTCATCACCTAAAATAGAAAAAAGTCTCCCAAAAGTCCTATCCATTGATGAAGTTGTTTCAATCTTAGAGCAGGTTAATAAAGACTCTATCTTAGGCCTTAGAAACAAAGCATTACTTGAGCTAATCTATGGCTCTGGTCTTAGGGTAAGTGAACTTCTTGATATAAAAATTGAAGATATCCATTTAAACCAAAGCTATGTTATTGTTCATGGAAAAGGCAGTAAAGAACGGATGGTTCCCATCTCTGATATGGCAAATATAGCTTTAAGAAAATATATAATTGAAGCAAGAGAAAAAATACTAAAAGATAAAAAAACAACAGATTTATTTCTAAATCAAAATGGAACTAGATTATCAAGGCAAGGTTTTTTTAAAGTTTTAAAAAAACTTGCAGAAGATGCAGGAGTAACCAATGAGTGTTCTCCACATACATTAAGGCATTCATTTGCCACACATTTATTAGAAAATGGTATGGATCTACGAACATTACAAATGTTACTTGGTCACGAAGATATTTCAACGACTCAGATTTATACACATATTAGTCAAAAAAGAATTAAAGAAGTATATCAAAAAGCACATCCACGTGCGAAGGAGGAAAAAGATGTATAAAAGAATATTTTTAGTTGTAATGGATAGCCTAGGTATAGGAGAGGCTCCAGATGCAAAAGAATATGGCGATGAGGGTGCACATACAATCGGTCATATTGCGGAAGCAATGGATTTAAAGATACCTAATTTAAAAGCTTTAGGTTATGGAAATATAGCACACATAAGAAATGTTGATCCAGTAGAAAATCCAAAAGCTTTTTATACAAAAATTGCTGAAGCATCACTAGGCAAAGATACGATGACTGGACACTGGGAAATGATGGGAATGTATATCACAAAACCTTTCAAAACATTTACAGACACAGGATTTCCAGATGAATTAATTCAAGAATTAGAGAAACGAACAGGAAGAAAAGTAATCGGCAATGTTGCAGCATCAGGCACTGAGATTATTAAAGAACTCGGTGAAGAGCACGTTAAAACTGGAGCGATTATCGTCTACACTTCCGCAGATTCAGTATTGCAAATCGCAATGCATGAAGAAATAATCCCAATTGATGAACAATATCGAATATGTGCAATTGCTAGAGAAATGATGATGAAGCCTGAATGGAAAGTCGGCAGAATCATTGCTAGACCTTTTCTAGGAACTAATAAAGACAATTTTAAGAGAACTTCGAATAGACATGATTATGCACTAAAACCTCATGAAAAAACCGCTTTAAACTTTTTGAGTGAAGCAAATTTTGATGTCATAGCTTTAGGTAAAATTAACGA
>CAYJDZ010000003.1:0-1116 GCA_964368955.1 uncultured Mariniplasma sp. | reverse complement strand
CATGGAAATGATCCGATTGCTAAAGGAACAGACCACACAAGAGAATATGTTCCATTATTAGTATTTTCTAAAAAATATAAGAAAGGTAAAAAAATGCCAGTGCTTCACACTTTCGCCGATATTGGTTACACAATTACGGAAAACTTTGACGTTGAAAGACCAAAAAATGGAGCATCATTTTTAAAGTATTTAGGTGATAAATAAATGTTAGATTGGATTAAAAACTTGGAACCAGAGTTCCTTATTATCTTTGGAGGGCTATTTGTAGCTTTAATTATTAATGTTTTAATACTACTAAAAAGTGGTAAAACACTCAACTTAATTGGTAAGAGAGCTTTATATCTTAATGAAGATTTTGTGATTAGAAGCGATCAAAAAGTGATTGATATACTTGTATCGAATACGTCATTCATTAGTGTTAAGGTAGCTGCAGTTGGATATATATTTAAAAAGAATTTACTTCCAATCAGTGAAGAAGTAACCGAGATTGCACCACGTGATTCCAAAAAAATATCAATTGAAATTGATGCATTAAGAGCGTATGTTATTAACGAAAATAAGAAAGTAACTAAGCTGAAAATATATGCTGAGGACTCTCTAGGACGACGGACAATCTATAGAGCAAAAGACTCTTATAGAACACTTAAAAAAATAATAAAAGCTGAGAATACAGCGATTAAAAAAGAAGCAAAAAGAAAACGATTTGAAACAGGAAATTATAATTTTTGGGAAAGAGTTGGACTTGTTTTTAAATTTATTTTCAGCCCATTCTCTAAGTTAAATAGAGCAATTAAAAAAGGGTTAAATAAGAAGTTAAAAGTACGCGAAGCTAAGTTAAAAATGAAGAGAAAAGAAGATGATCATAAGACATTCTTAAAATCAATTGCAGAAGATGATCGAAGAGAAAAAGAGTTACTTGATCTCGAAAATAAAATAGCTTTAGAACGCAAAGAAATTGAGAAACAACAACAAGAAAAACATCGATTAAATGAACTCAAAAAACAACAATTATTAAATGAAATGGCTAAAATAGAAAAGCAAAAACTTGAACAAAAAGACCATGATGAAGCTGAAGAAAAACGAGAAAAAGAAGCTGAAGAAAAACAAGAAAAAGCA
>CAYJDZ010000002.1:1553-27787 GCA_964368955.1 uncultured Mariniplasma sp. | reverse complement strand
ATTCTGTTATTGTTTTTCTTTTTTTGTCTCATATCTTGCCTATTAAACTAAAAAAAGAATGCTTATTGAGCACTCTTTTAACCAAATGTTACTGGTTAAGATATCCTGAGTTTTTTGAGATATTTCTAACTTTGGTCTTCGCTAATCTGATCTTTATTAACTACAAATGTTGTCTCCCCATTTTCACTGCATATCCCATAGGGTTCTAGTGTGCTAAAAACAATATTATCTCCATTTTTCGATAATATATGCCCAGGAATATAAAATCCTTCCTCCTCTAAATTGGGCAATGATATTGCTGCAGAAAATAAAACCGGTATTTTCTCTACAATGGTCCACTGTCTCAAATCAACATCTTTAAAGGTGCAATATATAAGACCAGGTTGCTCATTATAAATAATCTTATTAACCCTTACTTGTAAAAACACCATAGACTCCTCCAAATTATAGTGATACCAGCGTTATTATCACCTGTCAATACTGTTAGTCCAAGATCTAGAACAGTTAATCAAACGACATCAACTCTAACTAAAAGCTAATGATGCCACTCATCTTCAGAGGGATTTGTTCCTATCAAAGGATTATTTGCACAATATGCAATTAAGTTAACACCATCAATACTATCTAATTCTAGACATATTTTATTATCCTCTTAGTGTATCGAGAGAGTAAAATTTGTTTGTAATGACCAAGTCCATCTAATTTTTTACAATAGCTCAAATTAGCTTATTTCATCTTGAGATCACTTTATCTTTGAATTCCAAGACAAAAAGTAAACTTCTGGATTTTAATCGAGAAACATACTCTTATTTTTAGTCTGAACATTTTTTGATTTTCTAAATTCTTCTTGTAATAATGGAATATTTTTATCCGGCGTAGCCATTTTAAAAATATACTCACTTCCATCTTTAAGCGTAACATAACATGCTTTTTTAGTAATCCCATATTTCTTTATTTCAATACTCAATATCTCATCCCACAATATACTATGAAAGTCTTTTGCTGGAGTAAGTAATGCTCCTAATACTCCAAAACCTAGAGCAAAAAATTTATTCTTTTTTGCTAAATCAATTCCCGTATAAGATAAAGTAATGTGCCCAAATTCATTTTTCTTTTTTGGTGGTAAAAACATTGTACATTGTATTTTCATATTTTTCCCCTTGGATTATTTTTCTTAATTATAACATAAATAATCTATATATTTACTTAGTTCTACTGTATTAGACAAAAATAAAAGCAGATATTTTTTTAGATACTGGTTTATTACCGATGAGCTACAGGAAACCCATCAATTAGTGACCATTCATTATTTAAATAAACTTTAATATCAGGATATAATTTAAAATCATACGTATCATCATTTAGAAAAATATTCCCGTTATAATTTCTAAACGCGCTTAAACTGATATTTGCGCCTTGTGAAACTATAATGTTTTCAATATTTGAATCCCAAAATGCATCACTATCTATTTGAGTTACCTCATCTAAAAATAGATTTTTAAGATTTTTTGTATAAGAAAAGGCCTTGCTTTCGATACGTTTGGCATCGGTATGATATATGTCACCTTTTTTGTTGATTGGATAAAAAATGATATTTTCAGGATTTTTAAAAAGCACCCCATCAACTGCTCTGAACATTTGATTTTGTGTATCAACTCTAATTTCTTCTAAATCGTTAGAAAATATGAAAAAGTCAGGAAGCACATTATCGATTGTGTAAGGTAGTGAAATAATGATTGCACTATTTGTCTCACCAGTTTGATAAACTTCATAAATTTTCACACCTAAATAATACGCAGGAACGACGACCTCCCCTGTTGCATACTCTGTTATATAAACAGCATAATATAATTCGTTACCTGCTAATCCACTTCTATAGTATAAAGCTGAATTTACTTCTTCCCACTTTGGATATACATTAATATATTGAACATATTCATATACTTTATCAAAATCAAAAGGATTTTCTCTCTTATAATCTTTATACCAACCCGCAAAATCATAATTTGCAAGAGTTGGATCGTTTGGCTTTTTGATTTTTTCACCTGGAAACACATAAATATCTTTAATTTTAGTATTCGCAAATATTACAACATTTGCATATTCAAAAACAGGGGTTAACGTAAGATCGCTATCTACTTGTGTATTTATAGCAAAAACACTAGATTCACCTTTAATGGTCCAATACTTGACTCTGCTCGTCGTATCATCAAGATTAGGGAATTCTATTCGATCTCCTTTATTGACTTTTATAGAATCTATTAGAAAATTGTTATTCTCTAAGGTAATAGTATACACTTCTTCGATAATTTCTTCAGGATTCTCTTCAGGATTCTCTTCGGGTATTTCATCAATATTTTCATCAGGAATATCATCAACGTTTTCTTCTGGTAATTGATCTATATTTTCTTCTACGTTTGTTTTGCATGACGCTAATGAAAAGCATAATAAGATAAATAAAACTATAAGTGATTTTTTCATCATTTCCCAACTTTCTTATTTAAGTTTGTTTATTTGTTTATTACCATTATATCATCTAAATTTATTAAATTCTATATAAGAAAAAAGACTAGCATGCGAGCTAATCTTTTCTCATTGTACTTTTAAATTTTAATTTATGCTACAAACGAAACGATGAAATATAAAATAAACACAAGCGCTAATACATACATCACTGGGTTGACTTCTTTCCATTTCTTTTGAGATATCTTAATGATTGGATAAAAGATAAATCCAACTGCAATACCAGTTGCTATTGAGTAAGATAAAATCATGATAATGACTGTAAAGAATCCCGTAATTACAATTGCCTTATCATCCCAATCAATATCTTTTAATTGTGAGAACATCAGTGTGCCAACCATAATTAAAGCCATCGCAGTTACAGGGCTATAAACAATCGCGTCACCAAAACCATTAAATCCAACAACAACTCCATTAAATACTGATAATATAGGATATAAAAAGATCGATAATAAGAATAAAACAGCTACAGTGATACTTGTTAATCCTGTTCTACCACCTTGTTCAATCCCTGTAGATGATTCAATATAGCTTGTCACATTAGATGTTCCTAACATCGCACCAGCAATTGTGCCAACTGCATCTGCGATTAAAGCATTGTCTCCACCTTCAATGATGCCTTCTTCATTAATCAGACCTGCTTGATTTCCTACAGCCATTAAAGTTCCTGCTGTATCAAAGAAATCAATAAATAATAATGAAAAGATTACGACAAGTGCATTCCATCCAGAAAATAGTTCTTTAAATCCTTGAAATGCTAGACCAACGGTTTGTCCTGCACCTTCCCAAACTCCACCCATACCAGTTGAGTCATAAACAGGCATGAATTTTACACCTAATTCATTTAAAATGAGTCCGACAACTGCAGTTGCCACTATTGAAGCAATGAGCGCAAATTTGAATTTAAGTGAGTAAAGAATGACAACTAAAATTAGTCCAAACAGTGCAAGTAAAACAGCCGGATGTGATAGATCCCCTAAAGCAACAAATGTATTTGGATCTGCTACAATAATACCTGCATTTTTGAATCCAATAAAAGCAATAAAAAAGCCAATACCTGCACCAACTGCTAATTTTAAGCCTTGAGGAATCGCATTGATGACGATTTTTCTTAGTCCAGTTAGTGAAATGATTAAGAATAATACCCCCGAAACCAATACTGCAGCTAACGCAGCACTTGGGCTATAACCTAATCCAAAATTAACTAATGTGTAAGTGAAAAACGCATTTAGTCCCATTCCAGGAGCAAGCGCTACTGGAAGGTTTGCAAGCAAACCCATAAGAAGTGTCGCAAGCGCTGCTGAAACTGCAGTCGCAAAGAATACTCCACCTACAGGCAGCCCTGCAGCTGCTAACATAAAACTGTTTACTGGTAAGATATAAGCCATCGCTAAAAATATCGTTACCCCTGCTAAAACCTCTTTTAAAACTGTTGAACCTCTTTCTTCAATCTTGAAGAACTTCTTGACACTTTCCATCTTCAATCTCCTTTTTTTATTTTGTATTCAATATGCTTTTTTCAAATAAAAAAACCACAGATTATGTGGTTTCTACATATGAAAACAATAAAAAAAGATGTTTTCATATCGTAGTCGTGATATTTTACGGCATCACGGTAGAAACTTGACCTCCACATTTGGTCGATTATACGATACATTGAATACTATTTAAGTATAGCAAAGATTTAATTAGATGTAAAGATGAGAATCGCATAAAATAAAATATTAAGTGTTCTCTTGTTCCTTTTTAAGTAATAATCCCAATATAAAGCCAAAAATTATGGTTACACAAATGAGCGTTACTATGAAATATAACCACTGATCCATAAAAAATATGGCTAGAATTCCACCATGAGCAACTAAAGATGAAACATTAAAAGTGGCAGTGACTACACCAGAGATGATGCTTGCAACTAGTATGACATACATAACTTTCTTATCCTTTTTTACAAATGGAATCGCACCTTCAGTAATAAATGATAGGCCTAAAAGCCAATTTCTTTTGGCTAAAACCAATTCACTCTCACTAAACTTATCTCTAAAAAGTAATACTGCAAATGCAATCACAAGTGGTGGGACCATACCTGCAATCATTACAGAAGGCATAATGACAGATGGCACGCCTTTGATCACAGTTAAAATTGCAATCACATACGCTACTTTATTAATTGGTCCGCCCAAACCATAAGCCATCATTGAACTTAATATAGCAACAATCAATAAAATATATATCTTTCCTAAGTTTATATAAACATCATTAACAAAACTATTAAAAGGACTGATTATAATTTCTAATCCCATGATTAGAAAAGCCAAAACAAATACACCTAGCACTGGATAAATAAAAACTGGACTTAATCCTTTTAATCCCGAGGGGAGTTTCTTAAAAAGAGCATTAAAACCTAAAATAAGATATCCTGATGAAAATCCAACAATAGTAGCCCCTAAAAACCCACTTTCACCCAAGGCAACTAAAGATCCAGAGATTAGACCTAAGATAAGTCCTGGTTTATCGCCAATTGAAAAAGCGATAAATGCTGCTAAAACTGGATAGATTAGAAAAAACGAGGTGCTTCCAATATCAAAAAATATATCTTGTGGGTAAAGCTCATATAAAGTTAAAAACACTCCACCAACAACTGCTAGTGGAATGATGTATGAAAATCCGTGCATAAACTTTTTATATACATTAAAAATTAAGTTCATGTTTTATCCTTTATAAATCTATTTTTACGAGTTGGTTAATTAATTTTTGTGCATGCCCAATTGCTTCTTGAGTTGAGGTTTCAATTAGTTTTTTATTTTCAAATCTTTTCTTATCGATATGAATATCAGCAGCAATAATCACACCGATTGATTCTTCAATATCTTTATCACTTAACTTATTTTCAATACCAATTGCACCATGAGTCTCAACTTTCATCTGAAATCCCATTTTCTTACCCGTTATTAAAAGCATTTCTGCTGCAATATAGGTATGGGCGATACCTGTTGGACAAGCAGTCACACAAACAATCTTAAGCATATAAATCTTCTTTATCAATATTTTTCAAAACTTCTAAAACATCATCTTCGGTTTTAGTTTGTGCAAGAGCATCTCTAAAACTTTCATGAATTAAACTTCTAGATAATTTTGCAAGTGCTTTTAGATGAAGATTTCCACCATCTTTAGGCATACATATTAAAAAGAATAAATGAGCTTTATCTCCGTCCATTGAATTATACTCAATACCTGCTTTTGATTTACCAAAGGCAATTGCAGGTTCCTTCATATACTCACTTTTCGCATGAGGTAGAGCAATCTTAAATCCAATACCAGTAGAAGCTAGAGACTCTCTTATTTTAATATCATCGATTAATAATTCTAAATCACTAACAACACCTGTGTCATATAGTTTTTTAGCTAATTCTTCAATCACTTCTTCTTTAGATTTTGACTCTAAATTAAGGTTCATATACTCTTTTTTAATCATTTTTAATATTTCCACTACACTTCATCCCTTTCATATCTGATTCATCTCAATTAAATTATACCAATATATAGTCGTATTTGTTAACAAATTCTTTAATAAGATATCTGTTGAATTGATTAAGCAATTGTTTTTCTTGCAAAATTACCGAATACATGTTTAGTTGGTCTAGTGACCATAAAGGCGTTTGGATCAGTTCGTTTAACTAAAGCGGTAAGGGCAACCAACTCATATGATGAGATGACAACATAAATAAGTGTTTTTTCATGATGTGAATAAGCGCCTTCTACTTTCATTAATGTGACACCACGGTATACTTTATGAAGGATTTCATCGACTAATGCTTGTGGTGAAGCAGTGATGATATCTACTGATAAGAATTGATAAGCTGTGTGCATTTTATCGGTTAGAATCGTTGAAACAATGACTCTAATTACTGTGTAAGAAATAATGACTCCTCCAACAACAATTTCTCCGCTTGGTCCCATTTTACCACCAACAATAAGCCCACCAGCGATAGCAATCACTAAATTCATGCCCATTGAAAAAACACCCACCGATTGGCCTTTCTTAAATGATAAATATTGAGCAACGATATCAAGCCCTCCTGTGGAAGTCCCATATCTTAGGGCTCCACCAGCTCCGATACCAATTAACAAGCCACCTAAAACAGCTGATGTAAACGCATGTTCTACTGCCTCTAAGCCCATATCTACTTGAGGTAACCAGCTTAATATAAAAGCTTGAATCAAGATTGAAATAATACTATAGACAGTAAAACGGTGTGAAACACCAAACCACCCTAAAAGCAGTATTGGAATGTTTGCAATGATGATAAATAGCCCAAGAAAATGTGGCCCTAAATCAATATTTAATAAGACATAAAATGTATCTCTGACAAGCTGTCCTATCCCAGGAATACCACCTGTATATAGGGGAACAACAGATGCTTCTAAAAACCAAGCTACACCAATCCCGTAGATAATAGTAAAAATAACAACTGCCGCTATTCTTTTCACTTCTGGATAAAATTTTATTGAAAAAGATTCACTTTTTAACCAAGATATTATTTTTTTCATTTTTCGTTATTTAATATCTCCTCTATTTTTTTAATCATGTCAAATCGTTCAAATAAAACATACGGTTTATTTAAAGTTTGTGCTTCATACATTCCAAATGTGCTTAATGACTCAAAGCTTGCATCATTAACACCAATTTGTTCTAATATTTTTTTTGCAGTTTCTGGCATAAATGGTTGTAGTAAAGTTCCTACGAAACGAATCGTTTCTAGTAAGTGATATAAAACATGATTTAACGTTTCTTGTTTTGATTCATCTTTTTTTAGGTTCCATGGCTCAGAAACATCAATATATTTATTCGCAAATCTAGCAAGTTTCACAACTTCTTCTAATGCATCACTGACTCTTAAATTATCCATATATCCTGTCATCAGTGGCAAAGCTTCAAGTGATTTTTCTTTTAAACTTAATTCGAATGGCTCATCTAAGATAACTTTAGTCACAACACCCTCACGATATTTGTGAACCATACCTATGGTTCTATTGACTAAATTTCCAATGGTGTTTGCTAAATCAGTATTATTTCTTTCAACTAAAAGCTCATAAGTAATACTGCCATCTTGAGCAAAAGGAATTTCATGCAAAACATAGTATCTCAAGATATCAACACCAAAATGCTTAACGATATCATCTGTATACATAATATTTCCTGTTGATTTACTCATTTTATTTTTGTTAAATAAAATCCATGGATGGCCAAAAATCTTCTTTGGTAGTTCTAAACCCATAGCCATTAATATAATTGGCCAATAAATCGTGTGGAATCTTAAGATATCTTTACCTATTAAATGAACATCTGCTGGCCAGTATT
Source organism: uncultured Mariniplasma sp. (assembly GCA_964368955.1). Lineage (GTDB taxonomy): Bacteria > Bacillota_I > Bacilli_A > Acholeplasmatales > Acholeplasmataceae > Mariniplasma. The sequence goes on along the minus strand of CAYJDZ010000002.1, from coordinate 19,905 downwards.
TATTAAACGTGTCTGGATTTTCATGATCTGGGTTATAGCCTAATCCAGTAATGTAGTTAGAAAGTGCATCAATCCATACATAGATTACATGGTCATCATCAAAATCTACTGGAACACCCCATTTAAATGAAGTTCTAGAGACAGATAAGTCAGGAAGTTCTTCTTTTAAGAAGTTTTGAATCATTTCATTTTTTCTTGATTCTGGTTCAATAAACTCTGGATTGTCTTCTATGTGTTTAATTAAACGGTCTTGATATTTTGATAATTTGAAAAAATATGCAGCTTCACTTGTCCAAACAGGAATATCCCCACTTGGGGCTTTTCCATCAACGATATCTTTTTCTAAAATAAAAGATTCATCGCTAACAGAATACCATCCTTCATATTCGCCTAAGTAGATATCTCCTTGTTCATAGAGTTTTCTAAAAATAGCTTGAACGCCTTTAATGTGTCTTTCATCAGTTGTGCGAACAAACTGATCATAGCTGATACCCACTTTGTCATATATTCTTCTAATCTCAGATGAGATCACATCAACATATGCTTTAGGTGATAATTCATTATCAGATGCTTTTGATTCAATTTTTTGTCCGTGTTCATCAGTTCCTGTTTGAAAAAGAACGTCAAATCCTTTTAAACGTTTAAATCTTGCGATAGAATCTGCTAAAATCGCCTCATAGACGTTGCCAACATGAGGCACTGCTGAACTATATGCGATTGCTGTTGTAATAAAATATTTTTCTTTCATCATGAATCCTCCTTAAAATATAAAAATCGCCCTTAAAAAACATCTAAGGACGAAAAATTCGCGGTACCACCTTAGTTCTAGGTCACCCTAGCACTTAACCTCTTAACGCGAGGGGCACGTTTTAGTCTACATATCGACCAAAAGGCTCAAAAATCATGTTCATATCTCATATATATTCGTTTACACCATCCACGAACTCTCTAAACTATAATTAGATACTACTCTTTTTCTCATTGCCTATACTATAATATTATAATATAAAATGTGAAAATTGCAAGTATATTATGCTTGAATCTTATAAGCCTTATAGACTTCACTTTTAGTGATGTGTCTTTTTTTGGCGACAGCCTTCATTGCTTCTTTTTCATCAAAACCTTGAGCAATAAATAACTTAACGTGATCGATTAAAGATAAGTCTTCATCATAGGTTTCTTGTGACCCTTCTAAGATGATGACATATTCTCCTCTAGTATCATGTTCTAGTGTGATTGCTTCTTCTAGAGTTGTTCTGATAATTGTTTCAAACATTTTTGTTAATTCTCTAGCTAAAGTTATTCTTCTGTTTTTAAAGCATTCATACAAAGTTTGAATTGTCTTTTTTATGCGTAGAGGAGATTCATAAATGACTAATGTTTCTTTTCTTTGTTTATAAGAATCTAGAATCGTTTTTTGTTCTCCTTGTTTTCTTGGTAAAAATCCTAGAAAAGTAAAAGGTTGTATAAGAAGGCCAGAAGCTATGAGTGCTGCTAATACTGCACTTGCTCCAGGAATAGGAACAACATAAAAACCATTTTCTATCACTTCACAAATCAATTCATAACCAGGATCATTGACACCTGGTGTACCTGCATCACTAATGAGTGCGATATCTTTTCCTTGTTTTAATAAATCAATGACGTTATCTTGTTGGGCTTCTTTATTAAAATCGTGAAAACTTAAGAGTGGTTTATGAATATCGTAGTGATTTAATAGTTTATGAGAAGTTCTTGTGTCTTCGCATAATATAAGGTCAACCTCATTTAAGGTCTCAATAGCACGATATGTGATATCTTTTAGGTTTCCAATAGGTGTAGAAATGACAAAAAGCGTTGGCTTCTTATCTGAAAAACTTTTTTGAATCAATTGGAAACAACTCTTTTCGCGCGTTCTCTCAAATCACGTTCGTTATAAACGAGTCTCATTAATTGTTTTTTCTTAAAATCAGTAATACCAAATTCTTTACGCATATCTTCTAAGAAAAAATGTTCTGCAGTATTATAAAAATCATCAATCATCGTTACTTTTAACAAATTTAAATAAACAATGTTTTTTACTGTAGGACTTGTTTCTCTAAAGTAGTCAACAGTTTCTTCTAGTTTTTTACTTAGGGTATAGGTATATTCTTTAACAATACCATCCCCAACTTCTGCTAACAAAATGTTTAAAAGCCTTTGTTCAATTTCATTTGGTTCTCCATCTACAGCAACCATGTGCATCACTAAATCTAAAAATTTGAGTTTTTCTTTTCTTGTTAATAAACTAAGTAGCATTAAGTTCGCCTCCTAATATTTTTTCTGCTTTATCTGTTAATTGATGCTCTCCTTCATAGAGTATCAATGGTGGTTCTAATCTCAGTTCGTCTTTCCCGTTTTTCACACATTCAATTAAAACATGATTTGCTTGACGGTCTAGATATGGGTAGATAAATTGTAGCCTTTTTATGGTAAGTTGATACTTTTCACAAAGATTTATGATTTCAATTAGGCGACTTGGCCGGTGAATCATAAAAAATTTTCCACTATATTTTAACTGCTGACTCACTTTTTTAATGAGTGACTCTAAATCTAATGACACCTCATGTCTAGCAATTGAAATAGAATCATCTGCATTTAGATTTGATGTATTACTTATTTTAAAAAAGGGTGGGTTACAAACAATTACATCAACGCTCTCAAAACTAGTGTTTAAATAATCTTCATGCAATATTTCAATTTGAGCTTCTAGATGATTTAGCTCAACATTTTTTAAAGCTTGTACATATCTATTTTTTTGAATTTCAATACCAATAATATGCGCTTTTGTCTTTTCGCTTAAATAAAGCGCTATTGCCCCATTTCCTGTGCCTACATCAAGCACAGTTTTAATTCTATAATTTAGTTTAACGAAATGAGCTAGAAGAACTGTATCTATATTAAAGGCATGCCCTTTTTCTTGTTCAATCCACAAAGTTGATTGAATGAGCTGTCTTTTCACGCTTTAATCCTTTTAATTTTATCAAGTGTAACCCATTCTATAAGATCTTCACTTTGATGCTTTATTTTTACTTTTTGGCCTAAAATATTGACATCAATAACTAAAACTTGACCTTTTTCAGTTTCTACAATCTCATGGTAATCTGGTAGATTTTGTTTTAGGTCAGTATATGTATCATCTTCATATTTTATACAACATAAGAGCTTTCCACAGACGCCAGAAATCTTTTGTGGGTTTAAAGCGAGGTTTTGATTTTTAGCCATTTTTATAGAAACAGTATCAAACTCCCCAATGAATGTAGTGCAACATAAAATAAGTCCACAAGGTCCAATTCCACCAATCATTTTTGCTGCATCTCTTGGTCCAATTTGGCGAAGTTCTATTCTTGTATGATAAACTTCACTTAAATCTCTGACTAATCCTCTAAAGTCAACTCTACTATCTGATTCAAAATATATAAGTAGTCTTTTGCGGTCTAGTGTATATTCCGCTCCAAGCACTTTGATTTCTAATTCATTTTTAATACTTAATTTTTTGGTTGTATCAACAACACCTACTTCAAGTGTTTGATTATATTCATCTTCTTTAATATCTTCTGCTTGCGCAACTCTCATAATCGGTTTCAATTCACTTGTAAGTTCTGATGGTTCTATCTCTTTAAGCATATATACTCTACCAATCTCAACACCTCTAGATGTTTCTACAACAACTAAATCGTCTCGCTTAACATCTATATATTCATGTGAAAAGAAATATTTTTTTCCTGCTTCTTTAAATTGTACTAAAGCAACGTTCATCGTGTCACCTCTTTTTCTCTAATATAAAACTTAGTTCGTCTAATGCAAGCTCAGTGTTTATATAGTAAGTTTGTTTTTTTATAATCTCTTGAATCGCTTCAATGAGTTCGTTAATCTCGTTAACTTTCATTGAATCGCTTTGAATTTGAATAAATTCTTTTAAATATTGATAAGTAATGGGTTGATTTGCTCTATAGTGGATTAAATCCACATAATAGAGTAACAACAATTCTAAAAAGTTTTTAAATACGTCTCTATCTTGTATAACTATACCTGCATTTTTTGTAAAAAATATCGGAAATGAGATTTTTCGATCTCCCCAATTTTTAGCTATTTGTTCAATAAACTCTAACATGCCTATAAAATTAGGATCTTCAGCCAAAAGGGTCGCTTGATCAATGTCTTTGGTTAAATATGGTGCAAGGGTTGCGACATTTTCTGCGATGCCTAGTTTTAATAATTCATCTTTTAGAATATCTTCATTGATTTCTGTTAAATGAATCACTTGGCTTCTTGATATTATTGTAGAAATCATATCTTCAATATTATCTGTTAATAAAAAGCCATAGACTTCTTTACTTGTTGGCTCTTCCATAAATTTAAGGAGTGAGTTTGCCGCACTGGCACTCATCTTCTCAACATTTGTGATGACATAAATTCTTGGCCCTTTAATCAGAGCTGTTTTAGAAAACTCTTCTTGAAGATTAAGGATTTGTTCTTTCTTAATTGATAGTCCATCTGGTTCTATAACCATTAAGTTTGAAACCATACGTTGTTTAATTTGGTTTTTTAAGTGTCTATTTTCTGGCTTGTTTTGGTTCAAAATTAAATAACTTACCTCATCTGCAAGTTGTGACTTTCCGCTTCCTTTGGGCCCACTAATTAAGTAGAGATGCGATAATCTATTCTTTTTTATAGTTTGCTCAAAAAAGTGTAAGGCACGTTTCATATCTTTTCCTTTATCATCTTTAAGATTTGGTTGGTGATGTTTTCTATAGAATCATTCCCATTAATCATAGCTATTCTTTTCGGATAGAGTCGAACGAGTTCAAGATATCCTTGTCTAACTTTGTTATGAAATTGTGTTGTCTCTTGGTCTAAGCGATCATATTTAGATCTTCCTTTAATTCTTTTCATACCAATACTAGGATCTAAATCAATATAAAAAGTTAAGTCCGGCATGTGCATTGTTGCGTACTGATTAATACTCAAAACAAATTCAATGCCTAAGTTTCTAGCATATCCTTGATATGCAAGAGAACTATCTAAATAGCGATCACATAAGACAATATGTCCTTTTTTTAAACTAGGAATGATGACTTCGTCTAAATGTTGTGCTCTTGATGCAGCTAATAAAAGTGCCTCAGTGTAAGGTGTAACACCTTCATACTTTGGATTTAGAATAATATCTCTAATCGCTTCAGCAATCATGCTTCCACCTGGCTCTCTTGTTGCAATTGTCGGATGTGATTGTTTTAAGTTATCAAAGATATTTTTAATTAGGGTTGTTTTCCCGCTACCTTCTCCACCTTCAAAAGTGATAAACATGATATTTCTCCTTGTGTAAATGTAGATATTTTTGATTTATAGGAAATCTACATTTTTTTATAATATATTTTTTGTAGGTATAAACCTCTTGCTTCTGCTGTCTTTCCTGCAAGTTTTCGATCTTTTGTCTCTAAGATGTCTTTGATTATTTCTGGTTCTTTTCGATTTAGACCTATTTGGATTAATGTTCCCATCATAGAGCGAACCATGTATTTTAAGAAACTATTTCCATGTATTGTAAATATGTACTGTTTTTTAGTCTCTTTTAAATCAATTGCATAAATAGTTTTAATTGTTGGTTTGCCTTTAACTAGCTGACAAAAACCTTTAAAATCGTGGGTTCCTAAAAAGTAAGGAATTGCTTTTTTAATTGGTTCTATATCTAAATTTTTGACATAGACTTCATGACTTGAATTGAAGACGTTGCTTTCATTTTTAGCAATCACATAACGATATTTTTTGGATTTCGAACTATGTCTTGCATGAAAATCATTTGAGACTATTTTTATCGAGATAACCCTAATATCTAAGGGTAGTCTATCATTTACTCGAAGCCAATTTTCTATCGTTAAATTTAGATCGCTATCAAAATGAAATGCTTGACCAACAGCGTGAACACCTTTATCAGTTCTGCCCGCACCATGTATCTTAATTTTAGATTGTGTCATGAGTCTAAATGCTTTTTCAATAACTTCTTGGATACCCAAAGCATTATCTTGACTTTGAAACCCGTGATATTTAGTCCCATCATAACTTAAAATTGCTAAATACCGCATGCTACATCACTCTTGTGTAAATAACAGCACTTAAGATAAGAATTGAGAAGATGATTGTGATAACGTCTTTTGTTGATATCTTATATTCATCTATTCTTGTTCTTTTTTGGCCAATGACATATCCTCTAACTTCCATTGCATTTCCTAGATCTTCAGATCTTTTAAATGAAATAACAAAAACTGGAATTAAAAGTGAAATAATCTGACTTATTTTTTCTTTAAATGTTGATTCCTTGAAATCTACACCTCTTGAAGCTTGAGCTTTCATAATCTTTTCAGTTTCTATTAATAGTGTAGGAATATATCTTAATGTTAATGATAACATCATTGCAATCATGTCAACAGGTACTTTAACTATTTTTAAAGGTTTTAATAATGCTTCTATACCGTAATTTAAGTCTGTAGTCATCGTAGTGAATGTAAGCAGTGATGTAAGAATGATAACATTGGTAATTCTTAAAAAGATAAATCCAGCTCTAAGTAGTCCTTCATCATATATTTCTAGAGTATAAGATGTTAATGGGACATAGGGTAGAACTGCTTGTAGTAAAAAGATAACAAAAACTGCTAAAAAGAAATAAATGATTCTAAATTTAATATATTTTTTCGTTAAATTATAGAAAACAATATATAAAATAATTGCTAGAATACTTGTTACAGATATATACATCTCGATTGGGTCAAAAACTAAGTTTCCGGTTTTGACATAAAAGAGTTGAATGACAAATGTAAAGGTTAACAGAAACACAATAGGTTTAAGTCCATTCAATACTTTTTTTATTGGAACTCCTGTTGATATGGTTAGCAAAATGATTAACACCAATATGGATGTCATCGATATCAATGGAATAACATCTGATGAAACCGGGATAATAAAGGTAGCAACCAGCATAATAACTAAACTAAATAGTTTAATTCTCGGATCTAATCTATGTAACCAAGATTCTCCAGGAATATATTGACCAATGGTTATATTATTCATATGATACCTCCTTTAAGTAAGATAGAAGGCTGTTAAAATCATATTTTGGTACATATTTTAAATTGATTTCTTTTTCTAAGTGTCTTAAAATTCTTAAAGGGGTTGGTAAATCTAGATGAAATGATTCAAAATCCGGATGTTCAAATAGTTCTTCTTTTTTTCCATCAAATACAATATTACCTTTATCTAAGACAATCACTCGTTTTGCATACTCAGAGACAACATCCATATCATGTGTAATTAAAATAATTGATTTATGTTCTAATTCATGAAGATCTTTAAAGATTTTCATTAAATCTTTTCTGCCTCTTGGATCAAGACCGCGTGTTGGTTCATCTAATACTAAGATTCTTGGTTCCATAGCAAGAATCCCAGCAACTGCTACTCTTCTCATTTGACCACCACTAATTCTAAATGGCGACTGTTCATAGAGTTCTGGTTCAATGCCTACAATCGTTGCTGCTTTAATGGCTTTATCCATTGCTTCTTGTTCACTAGATTTGAAATTCTTAGGACCAAACATAATATCTTTAATAATTGTTTCTTCAAACAATTGATACTCTGGAAATTGAAAAACAAGACCTACTTTTTGTCTTAAATGATTAATCTTTTCTCTTCTTTTGGGAGGTAGTGTCTGGCCTAATACATTAAGCTCTCCACTTGTAGGTAATAGTAATGCATTCATATGTTGGACTAGTGTAGTCTTACCGCTTCCGGTATGACCTATGACTGCAACAAATTCATCTTTTTCATCAATTTTTAAATTGATATGATCAATTGCGTCATAATTCACTTTAAATCCGCTATATTTATACCCTACATCTTTGAATTGAATGCCCATAATGCGTCCACAATCCTTTTATTAATCTTTTCATCTTTAAAAGCTTCGTTATATATAGCTAACTCAAAAGGTAGTTCAAGATCAGATGATTTTAATATTTCTTCTTCTTTAAATACTTCTTTAGGTGTACCTTTTAAGATGAGTTCGCCACTTTTTAATACAATGAGCTCATCACTTTGAGTCGCAAATGATAAGTCGTGTGTAATGGTAATAATTGTTTTATGATACTCTTTATTAAGTTTTTTTATCAAATTGACGATATCTCTTGTTCCTTCAGGATCAAGCATCGATGTCGCTTCATCTAAGATGAGAATATCTTGTTCCATAGCAAGTGCACCAGCTATAGCCACTCTTTGTTTTTGACCACCAGACAATTGGTGTGGTTCCTTGTTTAAAAAATCTTGCATACCTACAAGATTTGCATAATAATTTATTTTTTCTACCATTTGATCATGTACTACATTTTGATTTTCTAATCCGAAAGCAATATCATGCTTAACCGTTACACCAACGAATTGATTATCTGGATTTTGAAAAACAATTCCAATTTTTCTTCTAATCTTTGCTAAGTTTTCATTAGTTAATGCTAGACCATCTATATCTATAGTTCCTTTTGATGGTGGAATTAACCCAACAAGAAGCTTTGATAAAGTAGACTTGCCTGAACCATTATGGCCTAATATAGAAACCCAAGAACCTTTTTTAATATCAAATGTAATATCCTTAAGTGCTTCGTCACGACCATTATATGAAAAGCTTAGATTACTCACTTTAATCATAAATTCACCTACATTTCATTCTATAACATTATACCATGCAAAGATGAGTTTATAAAGAGATTGGGTTGATATGTTTAACTTTTTATTTTGCTATTTTTTGTGAACTTAATCAAAAATATTAACATATTAATTTAAATATGTAAAAACCTTTTGTTTTTTGCCCTTTTTCTTTATAATAGGTATGAATATAAATATTTTAATTAAACTAAAGTATTTCAGATGAGGTGAAATAATGGTCAAACACATTAAAACAAGTGATTTTCAAAAAGAAGTGATCGAAAGTGATGTCCCTGTATTGGTTGATTTTTGGGCAAAATGGTGCGGTCCTTGTCTAAGGGTTGCTCCTATTTTGGATGAATTAAGTCAAGAAGTTAAAGGGAAAGCTAAGATTTGTAAATTAGAAGTTGATGAAGAATATGAAATTGCAGATCAATATGATATTATGAGCATTCCTACAATTGCTGTCTTTGTTAATGGGGAAATAAAGGAACAAATGATTGGAGTTCAATCCAAGCAAACACTCCTAAAACTATTAGGTCTATGAAAGATATTATAATTATTGGGGTAGGTCCAGCAGGTATATCAGCTGCAATCTATCTAAAAAGAGCTGGTTATAACCCTATTGTTATTGGTAAAGATTTAGGTGCCTTAACTAATTATCCAGAAAAAATAGAAAATTATTATGGATTTGATGAACCGATTTTGGGACAAAATTTAATAGAAAATGGAATTAATCAAGCTAAGCGATTAGATATCAGAATTATACAAGATTCTGTTATTTCTTTAAATCAAGAAAATGGGATTTTCCATGTTAAAACAATTAACGATTTTTTTACATCAAAAGTTGTAGTCCTTGCAACTGGTAAAAAAAGAGTGACTCTATCTATTCCTGGATTTAATAAGTATAAAGGCAAAGGAATCAGTATGTGCGCAACATGCGATGGCTATTTTTTCAGAAGAAAGAAAATCGCCATTGTTGGCTGTGGACCTTACATGAGTCACGAGTTAGAATTTTTAAGTCAAATCAACAAAGACATAACTATTTTTACCCACAATAAAGCGTTAACCGTAAAAGTAGATTTTCCTGTTATCACTCAAAAAATAAAGAGTTTTAAAGGGTCAGAAAAACTAACTCACATAGAAACTGAGGATGGTCTGCTTCATGAAGTTGACGGTGTATTCATCGCAATTGGCGCTCCGAGTTCTATCGATTTCGCTGTTAAATTAGGGGTTATTGTAGAAAACAATAACTTAATTGTTGATCAAAACTATCAAACCAATATCGAAGGTTTATTTGCAGTTGGAGATATTATTGGTGGAAAATTACAAATTGCCAAAGCTGTTTATGATGGCATGATGGTTGCTGATTCTATAAAGGCTTTCTTAAAAAAATAAAGTAAGGGGTTAGTCCAGATACGGACTAACCCTTTTTTAGTTTATATTATAGCTGCATATTTCCCAGCAACAAATCCACTTGACCAAGCCCATTGTAAATTATAGCCTCCACAAAGGCCATCTATATCCAATACTTCTCCTGTAAAATAAATACCTTTATATAGATTAGATTCCAACGTCATCTGATTAACTTGACTTATATCTATACCTCCAGCTGTAACTTGTGCATCATCAAATCCCTTGCTTTTAGTGATTAGAAATCTCCAATCAAAAAGCAGGTCAATAAGTGTTTTAAGATCTTTTCCTGGAAGATTTGATACTTTAACTTGGAAGTTATTGATTCTTGCTTCTTTAAGTAAAGGATGAATTAATTTCTTTGGAATAAGACCCAGTAATGCGATTTCAATGGGTTTATCAATTAGGTTTCTAAATAGTGTTATGATATCAATCACTTTTAAATCGTTGATCAGGGTTACTTTTATATACAGTGTTTGTTTTTCTTCTAGTAATGCATTAGCTTTTCTAGATATCTGCAAGATGGTTGGTCCAGATATCCCAAATTTTGTAAATAGTACATCACCATATTCTTGATGGATACTTTGATTATTATAAATAAGTTCTGCTTTGGCCTTTACTTTAACCCCATCCATTTGTTTTAAATGTGGATAGTTAAGCTCTAGTTTCACCAAGGAAGGAAATACGTTTGTGATTTTGTGTCCTAGTTTTTTTGCTAAGGCATATCCGTTACCATCACTACCACTTCTAGGTAGTGCACTACCTCCAGTTGAAACAATTACTTTATTCGCTTCATAAACCTTATTTTTAGTTTTAATCATATATCCATTTTTGTGTGCTTTAATATCTTCTACAAAAGCATCATAAATAACACTAATTCTTAATCTATCTATTTCATATAGTAAAACTTCTAATATGCTAGATGCTTGTTCTGAATAAGGATATGTTCTCCCTTCATCTTCTATCTTAGGAACTATGCCTAATGACTCAAAGTACTTGATAGTTTTATCGGGATTAAATTGTTCGAAAATTTGTTTAACAAAGTCAGGATGATTATAATTATTTTCTGTAGCATCAACATTGGTAAAATTACATCTACCATTACCAGTAGCAAGTATTTTTTTACCTGCTTTTAAATTTCGCTCTAAAATATAAACATCAGCACCTTGCTGCTTTGCAGAAATAGCCGCAATTAATCCACTAGCTCCCGCTCCTATAACACATACTTTATTAGACATCTTTATACCTCACTTATCAAAAATATTATATCATACAAATGTTAAGTGGTTAACAAACATGAAAAAAAGTTTATGAGGATTTCATAAACTTTTCTAATATATTATTAAGCAATCTTATAAAAACTTGTATCTAACATATGCGCTTGCGATCATTAACACAACACATATAATCGCAACCACATTTGTTAACCATCCAAGAAATGTAATCATAAGTAAACCGAAAATCAAATTCAGGTTAACAACTATGTTGATGCCTTCTTGATATTTTTCTGGAATTGTTTTAACAACAATACTCAAAAGCATAAAAACAAAATGAACAGTAGTTAAGAAAACGATAAATCCTAAAATTATATTTCCAAATAATAAAATATCATTTGAAAAAATCGCATTAAAGCCAGTAATCGTTTGTTCATCTACATTAAACATTGGTAAATAGAAACAGACAAGCATACCAATAATTAAAATAAGTTGTAAAATTTTATACTTCATGTGCTATAGTTTTGAATCATCAATTTGATCAAGATATGCTCTAATTGGTTCTACAATTTTTTTAACAGTACCTTTAACAAATGGATTTTGGAGTTTAGCAGTTTTAATTAACTCAACAAAACTCTTAGATCCGCCTAGCTTACAAAGCGCAAGATAACTCTCTAAAGCCTTTTGTCTATCTTCTTGACTCATTATCCAATATTGAAAAGCACACACTTGTGCAAGCGTATAATCGATGTAATAGAACGGTGCACCAAAGATATGGCCTTGTCTAAACCAATAAGTTCCTTTTTCCATGAATGCATCATCACCATAATCTTTAAATGGCATGTATTTTTTTTCTAGTTTTCTCCACAATTGTTTTCTAGCTTCTGGGGTAAGTTCTGGATTTGCATAGATGCCATGTTGGAACTCATCCACTAAAACACCGTATGGAAGAAATGAAACTGCTCCTGCTAAGTGATTAAACTTATATTTTTCTGTGTCTTCTAAAAAGAATTGATCAATCCACGGCCAAGCTAGAAATTCCATGCTCATTGAATGTATTTCGGCTGCCTCCATGGTTGGCCATCTATATTCTGGTAGTAAATCTCTACTAGAAAAAACTTGGAATGCGTGTCCTGCTTCATGGGTTAAAACATCGACATCATGTGAAGTCCCATTAAAGTTAGCAAATATAAATGGTGACTTATAGTCAGGGATATATGTACAGTATCCACCACCTTGTTTACTAGGTTTACTATCTAAGTCCAATAAATCATGTTCTAACATAAAACTAAAGAATTTGTCAGTTTCTTTGCTCATTTCACTATACATCTTCTTAGCTCTTTCAACTAGCCAATCTCTATTTCCTTTTGGAGTTGGATTTCCAGATAAAAATGATAGTGCTAAATCATATGATTTAGGAGATTTAATGCCCAGTCTAACTGCTTTTCTCTCTGTCAATTCTGAAACTAGAGGTACAATGTCTGCATAAATCTGATCCCGATATTTCTTTACATCTTTGTGATCGTAATCCGTACGACCAAATCGGTCATAACCGAGTTGAATAAAGTCTTCATAACCTAATGTTTTGGCAATCTTGTGTCTCACTTGAACCATTTCATCATAGATACGATCAAATTCTTTTTCATTTCCTTCGAAGAATTGAGAAACTGCGAGTTGTGCTTGATGTCTGGTTTCTCTATCTTTATCTTGAATAAAAGGTGCCATTTGACTTAAATTATAAATACCATCTTTAAATTTAATTTCAGCAGACGAAATTAACTTTCCATATTCAGTAGATAACTTATTTTCCTTTTGCATATCAGGAATAATTTCAGGCTTAAACGTTTTTTGAGCAAGTTCTCCACGTTTAAAGATGAGTGTCCCTAATTCTTTTTCAAGAGTTTCTCTATGTTTAGAGACTAAAAGTTGTTTAACAAATTCATGTTCATATTGTTGTAGTACGGGACCGTTTTCATCAAAGAACGCTTGTTCTGCTTCATAGAATGCATCTTTTGTGTTCAAACTATTTCTAATTGATACGAGTGTAGCTTGTGATCCAATTTTATCGTTGATTTCAAAGATTTTATGAATCGCCTTTCTTTCAACTTCTAAAGACTTATCACTTCCTATTAAAGCAATTTCAGTTTCTAATGTTTTTTTTACTTGTTCTAAATCTGGTCGATTATATTCATATTGACTAAATTTCATATGACTTCCTTCTTTCTATGTTCTTACTAAATATTATAACATGCTTAAGAGACGATTAATAATGAAGAAACATCTTTTCTGACTTGTTTCTGATAATCATAAAAAATGGAATTGTAAGTAAAATGGAAATGAGTGTTAGAAACAATATACTAAATTCAATTGAAACTATCTTATTGACATAATAAAATCCAAATCCGAGAGTCACAAGAATTGCAAACATTCCAAATATAGCGATTAAAGCTGCAATACTTTGTTTAACAACTTCAGCATCGTTATTGTAATCAAATTTTGGAAAATATAAGTTAATGACTGCATCCATGAACGATATAAATACAGAAAATGCAATAACTAATATCATGAGTAATAAAATATTAATCATTGAAATCGATAATGAGATGGCAAGCATCACTAAGCTAATCAGTGCTATAGGCACTACTAATACCAAATTAAAAAGAATTTTTGAATACATCACTGTTGATGCTTCAATAGGTAGACTCTTTAATATCCATAAATTTTCGCCTTCTAAAGATAAGCTAATTGCAGGTGTATATGTCATACCAATCATGAAGGCAAACACAGCCATAATAAGAATCTCTGAATCTAGACTGAATCCGATTTCTGAAGTAATGATACTTTGAATATCCGCTTGAAAGAATAAACTCGCAACTGATATAACGACCATAAAAACAATTCCTATTCCAGAGTTTAATGCATATAGTGTACTATTAAAAAACTTTTTAAATTCTTTCTCAACTAATGATCTAACCACTGTTTTCTCTTGAAAAGATATTGTTTTTTGTTTATATACAATATGACTTCTAATGCCGCGTTTATTCGTGAACTCAGTGAGCTTCTCAACAAAATAAATATAGACTATAAACAGGATACCGTGAGAGGCTAAGAGATAGAGCATATCCAAAATCGATTGATTGTTTATCGCATTATTGAACCATTTAAAAGGCAAATAGTATTTTGTAAAACTAGCGAATAAATCGATTTGTCCTGTTAATGGATTAACCTCTGTTTCATTCATTGAAAATGATAATGCCATGATTCCAAGTAAAACAGCAAGCATTAAAACCAAGTTGATAATCTTACTATATCTCATTTTAGATGTTAATAAAGAAATACCTAATGAGATCATAGATACAACCATAAATGGAATTAAAGGAATGAGCAAAAAGCCAATGATAAAGAGTATCAATCCGATAAAATTAAACCCGTTCCAATAAAAATATGAGAACATTATTGGTAGTGAAACTAAAAAGTTTATTGCATAAATCATCACGAGTAATACGACTAATTTTGATAGAAATACTTTTCTTGGGTGTATAGGTAGCGGTGCAAGTATTTGATAATCTTTATAATAAAATAAATAACCGCTTGCTCTTAATAAAACAGTCATTATTGTAAATCCGATGGCATATACAGCTGAAAAACTTAAAAGTATGTGTGTCTGGTTGCTTTCTTTTAAAAACTTTCCTAAATCAAAAAACATATACCCAAAAGTTCCAAGTAAAGCAACTAAAGCATAAACAATAGCAATTGAAATGAAGATTGCTTTTGTCTTGTTTTCTTTAAAATTAAACCCAACAAATCGTTTGACTGATAAGTTGTTACTCAACTGTAATCTAATAAGTCTTGATAGTTTCATGATGTTTCAGCCAATTCCATAAAGATGTTTTCAAGTGATTTGTTGGATATAATATCTAGTGTATTACCTTTAGCCACGATTTTCCCTTCTTTAATAATTGCTACTTTATTACATAATTTTTCAACAACTTCCAATACGTGAGTTGAAAAGAAAATTGCTGCGCCATTAATAACCATTTCTTTAAATACTTCTTTTAATAGAAAACTAGCTTTAGGGTCTAGTCCAACAAAAGGCTCATCCAGAATCATAAGCATAGGTTCATGAATCAGTGCACTAATCACAACAATTTTTTGTTTCATTCCATGTGAATATGTAGAAATTGGATTATGTAGAACAGTTTCCATTTCAAACATTGTTGTATATTTTTCTATGAGTTCTCTTCTTTTATTTTGACTCACACTAAACACATCAGCAATAAATTCTAGATAAGAAATGCCCGTTAGAGACTCATACACGTCTGGGTTGTCCGGAATATAAGCGATTATTTTTTTTACTTCAAGTGGTGATTTTTTAATCGATATCAAATTAACATGAATTTCTCCACTATCAAAATCAATGATACCAGCAATTGATTTTAGCAACGTCGTTTTTCCTGCACCATTTGGTCCTACAAAACCATAAATATCACCAGCCTCAATATCAAGACTGATTTGATCACAGGCTTTCTTTTTCCCATCATAACTTTTTGACATTTGATTTATTTTTAACATTAGTCTACCTCCATTTAACATTAATATACTTATTTTAACACCAAATACGCCTAGTCTTCTCTATTTTTTTTGATATTCTTATAAAGAATAGGTTTTTCACACTATAAATGTTAAACTATTCACATAAATAGGAGGTATTTTATGTATATGAATAGTAAAGCCTTACGAGAAAAATCATGGAATCAGCTGAAAATTTCTTATTGGTCTGTGTTAATTGCTTGTCTGATTGTCATGGCTGTTTCAGGTGCTAGCGCACCACTTGCATTTTTATTAGTTGGTCCATTATTAGTTGGACAATCTTATTATCTACTAGATGTCGCTGAAAACAACAATGAAGGTAAAAATTTTGAGTTAATTATTGAACCTTTTAAGAAGAGTTTAGTAACATCTATAGTTGCAAACATCCTCATGGGCATCTTTATTTTTTTATGGTCGCTTTTGTTAGTTGTTCCGGGTATCATCAAGTATTATGCGTATAATATGACCACTTATATTATTAAGGATAACCCAGATATCGATTTCATGGAAGCAATCAAAAAGAGTGAAGAGATGATGAAAGGAAACAAACTTAGATTATTCTATCTTCAAGTGAGTTTCATTGGATGGTTTATATTAGGAGCTTTGGCGCTTGGTGTTGGTTTAATCTTTGTTTATCCATACTACCAAATGGCTCGTACAAATTTCTATATTGAACTTAGAGGAAAAAAACCATTAGTCATTGATGTTGATTATTAAGATTTAATGATATAAAAAACACAAGTTTTTGCACTTGTGTTTTTTTTATCGTCTTTATTTTCTACCATAGATAATGAACTGGTTCTTTTATGTATGTATCATAAATTTTCTTAACAGCCTTCATTTCATCCTCAGATAATGGAGGAAGAAGCGATGCATTTACATTATCATACACGTATTCGGCTTTACTAGCTCCAGGAATAACAGTTGATACCGCGTCAAACATTAATATCCATCTTAACGCAATTTGCGTTAAGTTTTCTGTTTTAAATACTTTTTTAAGTTCTTCTACAGCTTCCAAGCCTCTATCATAGTCAACACCAGAGAACGTTTCACCTTTATCAAAGCTTTGTCCATCTCTATTAAAAGTTCTATGATCGTCTGCACCAAAGGTAGTTTGTTCCTTAAATTTACCAGTTAATAGACCACTAGCAAGAGGAACTCTAACAATAACGCCTACTTTTTGCTTGCTAGCCCGTTTGAAAAAATGTTCCATAGGTCTTAGTCTAAACATATTAAAGATGATTTCTATAGCATCTACGCCTTCATAGTCCATTGCTTTAAGACCTTCTTCTATGCGTTCAACACTAACACCATAATGTTTAATTTTACCTTCCACCTTGAGTGTATCTAAAATCTTGAAGACTGAAGGCATATAATAAACATCAGTAGGTGGACAATGAAGTAAAACCATGTCTAGAGTTTCCATGTCTAGATTTTTTCGGCTATCATCAATAAATTTTCTTAAGTTTTCTTCAGAATAACCTTCTTTAGTTTGACTTTCTAGTCTTCTACCTGTTTTTGTAATAATAAATGGTTTTTTTTCTAATGGTTTAATATATTCACCAATTAGTTTTTCACTCAACCCGCCTTGATAGACATCTGCTGTGTCAAATGCGTTAATATCCGTGTCTGTAGCAGCTTTTAAGGTTTTAAAGGCAACCTCTCTATCGACTGGATCTCCCCATTTTGAACCTAATTGCCATGTTCCTAATGAAATTTCTGATATTTTTATGCCAGTTTTTCCAAATGTTCTAAACCTCATAATTTCTCACTCCTTATTTTATAATCATGCATAATTTAGGTCGAAAATCATCGTCCCTAATATAGCACTTGGCATCTCAAATGAAAGTGTATCATCATTTGTTCCATATATCTTATCGACAAACTCTTGATGATCAATAAATGGATTTCTATTTCCTTGATAGGTTTCTATCTTATTATTTCTATACATTTCAAACTCGTCCACTGGATCTAACACATGCCATTCTAATAATTTATCCAAATTCCCCATTTGGAGTGATCCACCACTGTTTGCGGATATTAAAGATAATCCATTATACATAACATCCATATAGAAAAGAATTCTAGCTATATCACCTTTAACTGCATCTCTTGGTTCATATGCACCGGTTTCAGTTCCAAAAAACTTATTACCTCTGCTTGAATTTGTGCTTGGATTTGAAGGTTTTAAATTATGAAGATCTGACGCAATATTAATTACATCGTTATCGGCTTTTCCGCCTAATTTTGATTGTGGCCATACATGTTCTCTATTCCAAGCTGCACCAGGATTCCCATCCCATACACCTGAAACACTTGTTCCTAAATAAATTAAAATAACCTTGCTGGTATTATTAGGGTCAACATCTGTATCATCTAGCATATATCTTGCATCTCCATAGCTTACGCCACTCATCGTATTATTTAGGATTTGG
>CAYJDZ010000002.1:0-1453 GCA_964368955.1 uncultured Mariniplasma sp. | reverse complement strand
CATATATCTTGCATCTCCATAGCTTACGCCACTCATCGTATTATTTAGGATTTGGTTTAAAAAGACAACAAGGTCGTCACCATATAAACTACCTGCACCTTCATAATAACCTGTATATGTAAAAGGATCATTTAATTCTTTAAAAATTGCTTTTATATCTAAATCCTTAGATACGGGATTAGAAAAATCAAAGTAATCATCATTGTTATTTTCTTTCCATCCTAAAAACTCATAGTCTTCTTTATCTCTATTTTCGAGTTCAAGCACGGTTCCATATTTAACCTCTAAGGTATCTAGTAAATCATTTCCATCATAGAGCCTTACATTATATAGATTTCTATCATAATAAATGACTAGATTAAATGATTTATCTGCCATCGCTTTACCAGACAAAATACTTAGCTCAGTGTTTAAACTATATCCAACTTCATTTTTAGGGTTGATTGCTATGTTTCTATCAACAACACTATTCATTTCCTCAGACTTTGTCAAAGTGTATTCATCATCATCTAAATTTTCAAAATAATAATGAACTTCATAAGTTGTTTCAAAAACAATGTGTTCTCCATATACAGTAAAAGTCATGACTTGAGAAAAACTTGACCCATAATAGTATACAGTGAATGAGAGATTAACAGCGACATCTTCATTTAATCTCTTAACTGTTCCTAAATTATCAATAATATCTGGTTGATCACTTACCCAAGAAATGATAGCCTTTGAATCAAGTGGCGATTCCTTAGGTAGTATGAGATCTTTTGTAACATGGTCTTGATCATCACCTGCTTGATAGGTGATTTCGATAGATTCTATAATTTCTCCTACCGTAAAAGCTGGTGTTTCTGTTTTATTGCAGCCTACGATTAAGAATAAAGCTACAAGCAAGCTTGTAAAAATAATTATTTTTTTCATTTTATGTCCTCTTTTTTTGAAAATAATTGTGTATATCTATTGTAGTATGATTTGTAATAAATAACAAGCCCTATCACCCTAGAAAAAAAACAAGCCAAGGGCTTGTTTGATTGATATTATACAAATTCAATAATTGCCATTGGCGCAGCATCGCCGCGTCTTGGAACTGTTTTAATGATTCTTGTATAGCCACCATTTCTATCTTGGTATCTTGGACCAAGTTCAGAAAATAGTTTTTGAATTGCGTCTTGACCTTCTTTAACGTCTTCTTTACGAACGGTTTCTGCTGCTTGTCTTCTTGCACTTAAGGAACCATCTTTAGCTAAAGTAACCATCTTATCAGCAAGTTTTTTCAATTCTTTTGCTTTTGACTCAGTTGTCATTATTCTTTCATTGATGATAATGTCTGTTACTAAGTCGCGTAATAAAGCTTTTCTTTGGTCGCTTCTGCGTCCTAATCTACTATAAGCCATGATTTACTCCTTTTCTTCATCGTCTAAATGAAATTTTGATTCTTTGTTTGAAGAATTCTTAAATTCTA
>CAYJDZ010000001.1:0-29322 GCA_964368955.1 uncultured Mariniplasma sp. | reverse complement strand
TTATAAAGCTATATAACAGATATATTAAATATAATGCATAGCAAAAACCCGAAATTAATTTTAAATTTCGGGTGTTTTATATACTTAACTTATATCGCTTTTATGATTTGATTAAATCTCTAATATTTCTCATTTCTTGAGTTTGATCTGTGTACCAGTTTGAGGCAAATACTCGGTATAGTTTCCAATTTCTTGCCTTTAAATATTTTTCTTGATGGACTAAATCTCTTCTAGAATTCGTTTCTTTAACTTCTTCCACATCACAAATAATGCCTAATTTATATGACTTTGTCTCTTCATCGTATATGGCTAAATTAATGCTATAGATACCAATACCGATAGAAGTTTTTACGATAAAGTTATTTTTTTCTAATCGTTGTTTAATATCTAAAACTAAATCTTTTAATACTTCTTCACCATAATTTGCACCATCCGTATGAAGTTGGTTTAATACATCTCTTGCAAGTTCTGGTTTCTTATTTGAGATGTAGTAACAATATCTCATATAGTCTTTTAGCAATTTTGGGCCAATACTCTTTAAGTCATCTACTTTCAATTCTTCAGGCAATAGTGATGAAACAAAATAGATCTTTTGTTTAGCTCTACTGATTGCGACATTAAGTCTATTTTGACCACCATCATTATTAAGCCATCCAAATCTTCTTTTTATCACACCACCTGTATCTCTAGCATAACCCATTGAGAAAATAATGATGTCTCTTTCGTCACCTTGGACATTTTCAATATTTTTAACAAATAAACTTCTATCTTCACCATCTTCAATTCGGTAAAGCTCTTTTTCAAACTGTTTTTGATAGATACCTTTTTTAAATAACTCAGAATCAATATAGTTTTCAATTAAATCTCTTTGTGAGCTATTAAATGTGATGACACCAATGGTTTCATTATTTTTACGTTCTCTAATAATTTTTCTTAAGAGTTTAACCACCATTTTTGCTTCTTCAATATTTTTTCTATTATAAAATATGCCATCTTTAACATACACATATTCTATAGGAGGTTTAATGCTTTGTTTCTGATTTGGTGACACAATCAGTTTTCCTTCATAAAATGCATAATTAGAAAATGCGATTAATTCTTCATAAGTAGACCGGTAATGATAGTTTAGAATCGTTTCATTATATTTATATCGTGCCAAGTCAAGTAGGCTTTTCGCATCTAAAGAAACATCTTTTAAATCTTCTTCTTCAAATAAGTCATCTTCATCATCTAAACGACCTATCCCAAGCGATGAAGGTCTTAATTGTTTGGAATCTCCAGCTATGACAACTTTTTTTGCACGATAGATTGCCGGAATCCCTTTTTCAACATACATTTGTGATGCTTCATCAAAAATAACTAAGTCAAACATGCCATATACTAAAGGAATGATTGAGCTGACGACTTCTGGTGTCATCATCCAAATTCTAACATGATTCATCAATTCTAATTGATATTTATCGATAAATGCTTTAACGCTTAGCTTACGCGTGCTTTCTAGCGTTCTTTTAATATCCATAATCCGCTTCGTATTAGAAAAATTGAGCGCATGTTTAAATAATTCCATTTCAAATGATTCAATCGTTAACCGCTTCTTTTCTTCCATTAAAGTATTTAATTCATTCATTTTCTCTTGATATTTTTCTAAGATGAATAAATATTTTTGATGCTTAGCTTTATATTCTTCTAAATATCCAGTGAAAAAGGCATCAAATAAATAGTGTCGTTGTTTTGCAATATCAGCTATATCTTTTACAAGTGGATGATGGAGTAACATATCTAGAAATTTAACTTCATTTTCTGTAAGTTGTTCATGTTTAGTTTTTAATTTTTCAAGGTTGCTTAGATTTTGATATAAGTATTGATGGAGACTATCATCATTTAGTAAAATCTTAAAGTATTTCTTATTCAATGCCTTTTTCTTAGTCAGAAAAAGGATTCTATTTTCATTATCTTGGATAAAATCTCTTTTGAGCCCTCTTTTTTTAAAAAACCATGCGTTTTGATATGCCTTTATAAAGATCTCGTAATCAGCATGAAACGCATCAAACTCTATCCGGTTACTTCTACTAATTTTTGATTCAAGTTTTAATAATAATGGATACGCTTGTGTGCTTTTTTCAAAAGCAAGATAATCATTTAAATGATTATACTTATCAAAAGTTTTTTCTATTGAGATGAGTTCTTTAAATACTGGTTTTAGAAAAACTTGTTTAAACATTAAATGCACTTTTTTAGGACTCAAATCATTAATGACATCTTTATCTTTAACATATCTTTTATAGAGTTCAAAAATCGGCACATCTTGAATGCTTTTGTTATATAAAAGATCAACTGATTTATCAAGAGTTTCTAATATCTCATTGATTTCTTCTTCTAGTTTGTAGACATCATTATTAACAGTTCTAAAAGGAAGCGTTGGATTGATGAATTCTTTTAACTGTTGGTAAAAATCTTGTTTGTTTTCTGAGTCATCGATGAACATTGTATATTTTGAAGCATTCTTTAACCTTGAATAAATGACATCTAAGGCTACTTTCTTCTCACTGACAACTAAAACATTTTCGCCCTTTAATATGCTCGCTGCGATTAAACTGGTGATCGTCTGGCTCTTTCCAGTCCCTGGGGGGCCCCAGATTACTAGCTTTTGTTCCTTGTTGACTAAATCAATGACTTTTTCTTGAGCATAATTCATATCATTGATATATGATAGTCTTGTTTCATCGACAGAATCATTCGCATTTTTAAAATTGACACTTTTTTCTTCTGAAAATAAGTTTTCTTCTTCAATAAGACCACTTAATAAATCATTATACTTGCTTGAATCAAGGATTGAGCTCATATCTTTTTGAATCATCGAAGAGTAGAGCTTATACTTTCCAAGGGTAATATATTCCTTAATTTCAAAAACACCTTTTTTTCTATGTTTTGTAAACTCATCTTTATGTTCGTCTTTATAAGTGATATATGAAAAGTCTGTTTTAGTGTTTTTAAGATTAACACCATTCTTAATATAATAGGGTATGACTACTTCAGTTAAAGTTTTTTGGTTAAATGCTTGGATAAAAGGCGTATTTGAATCAATATCGTTTTTTTCCATTTTAGATGTAATCAATAATAAATCGCGATTAAAAATAATATCTTTGTCTTTGTTTTTCTTAATGCTGTATTCTCTTTTATTTCTAACTAATTTAACTGGAAAATAAAGTAAAGGTGCTTTTACCGCGAACCCATCATGCTTAAAGACACCCTCTACATAAGGATAAGCAATGTATAAATCATATGAGCCTGTCTCTTTTTCGCTCATGTTTGTTTCTCTATAAAGGGTTGTGATATGATTTTCTATAGCCTCACTATTTAATGCAAGTTTTACATCAAGTTTTAATGTTGAGACTTTTTTATTTGTCAAAAATTCAATTAATTCTAAATGATCGTCAAGCAAAGATAAATCAAAACTATTTTTCTTTGTTATTTTGCCCATATATAAGTTAGGGTTACGTCTAGAAATATTAGTTAAACGGTCTTTATAGTGGTCCAACACTTTAAATGCGCTCTTAGATACTAAAACTTCATTAACTGACTTATTTTGATATTGAAGGATGACTTGCAAGAAGCGAGTTGCATATTTATCCATGAAGACATTGCCAACACCTGATATCGCTAAAAAGTCACTTATTTTAAGTGGTTTTTTCTTAGCTATTTCTTCTAATACAACATCAAAACACACAATAGGTGTAACCCCGGTGATGAGTTGTTCCTCTTCTTTAATTTGATCTCTTAATAAATCAAGGGATTCTAGTAACTTATCTTTTTTTATTGCCACATCAATCACCCCGCTAATGTTTATTACAGTTTATCACTGATATGATAAAAAACAAAGTGTTACAGATACAATTAATAAACTCTTAATCTTTTTAAATAAAATAGTTAAATATCTGAATTACTCTATATAAAATAGAAAGAAAAAGTGATGCAATGATCACTTTGTCAGTTTGTCTATATGAGTTTCAATGATGTTTATATCTTAGTTATCGTTTGATATATAGTCTCAGCAATAAGCATGTGTCCTGTTGAGTTCACATGAACTCGATCTCTTGAAATCTCATGTGTAGAAACATCCTTAATAAATAAATCAAAAGCTTCTAACGTATCAGCTAAATATAATTCATGCTTAATCGCAAGCTTTCGACAAATATGAGCAAATACATCTATTTTTGCTCTTAAAGGTTCACTGTGATTCGTCTCTAAAACAAATGGAGTTGTAAGAATCACATTAATATGATTCCTTTTTAGATTTTCAATAATTTTTTCACAATTGTTTTCATAATCTGAATCCAACATTTTAAACTGTGGACTTTGTGCAAAGTCAAACTGACGCCATGCATCATTGACCCCAATCATTAAGACAACCCAATTTGGTTTAACTGAAATGACATCTTGTTCCATTCTATCAAGTAAATTATAAGTGCGATGTCCGCTGACACCTTGATTAATAAAACGAAGATTTAATTTAGGATTCAATACTTTGATTTTTGAATATAACATTGTAACAAACCCATGACCAAATGGATTATCAAATAGTGCACCTTCACCAGCTGGTTTAGTTCTTCCAGCCTCAGTGATAGAATCACCAAAAAAGATCACACAGTCATTATTTTTAAATAACATTTTTACCACCTCTATATACAATAATTTCTAACCAAAAACAATGAAAAACAGACGGTATGACTTTTTAACATAACAGTCTACCGCCTGTAATCATATACTTTTAATAATTGTAATAATTAATTCTTTTTATTCTGCTGGTGTAGGTTTTTGAAAGTTGTATGCTGCAGTTCTACCAACAGTGTTAAAGCTATCTGCCAAATATTCTAATGGATAAGCCACATTGACAGGTATAATAATTTCAGCATTTACAGCAACTTCTGGAATTGTATCTGTTATTGCATCTAATAATACTTGAATATTGAAATCTGTGCCTGCAAGGATTGTTTTATATTCAGCTTTGTCCATTCTAGGAATGAAACGAGATAGTGTAGCCACAAGTGGATCTGTGCTTGCTAGTGGAACTGCATATTCTAAACCGATGTTCTTACCCCAAGAAACTGGAGCGCCTTCTTCGATATTAGGATACATATAAGCACTTGCCACAGGTATAACAGCATCTAGATACATTTGATTGTAAACTGTCTTATTAACGTTGTAACTATCAATACCAGCTGGCCCCATTACTAATCCATAACCTAATAGGTTCTTATCTGCATCATAGTATACTTTTCTTGCATAAAACGCGTTAATTGATTCTCTCCAAGTGTTTGATGGTACTAATGGATCGCCAGCACCAGGATTACCAGTCAATTGGATCTTAGAATTATCTAAGACGCCATCAACAAATACTTCTTCAACTGTATTTAAAATGCCCCATTCATAACGGAAGAATGCTGGTTTAGTTAATGAAACGCCATATTCCCAAGCACCTTCTACAGCATCAACTGCAAAGTATGATTCCATATCTAATTTTTGAATTTGAACCATTCTGTCTGCCATCTTAGTTGAAAGTCTCCAATAGCTACCACCCTTCATAACTGCTGCGCCTAAGCCAGTTTCAGGATTGTAACCATATGTACCATTAACTAACATATAAGTTGTAGTTGCATAAGCAACAACATCAGTTTCTGTTAAATTATGGAATTTCTTGAAGTTATCCATTGTGATTAAACTATTTTTACCATTATAAACGAGTGATTCTTCTTTAACTGAAGCAACTCTAGTTGTACCATCAACACCAAATGGATATTCAGTGTATAACCAAATGATTGCACTTGAGAATGCTGGAATTTGAACATCATGATAAATATAAGCAGCGTTCATTCCGTATGATTCTTGAAGTGTACCATTTGTTGCACGTGATTTTTGTTTAGCTGCACTATCTGCAATTGCATAAACAATACGATGATCTTTTAAATTATAAACTGCATTTGTATTGTTATAAACTTCAATGTAGTCATATAATTGTGCAGGTGTAGTCGCAACGATTTCAGTAATGAAAAGGTCTGGAGCGCCTTCAATAACAGCGTCTGGTTTATACGCAGTAACACCTGACATATTAATACCTTCAGCAGTTTGAGTCGGAATTGATGTGCCTCTTGGGTCAGCAACAACGCCTACAAAGAATCCTGTACTACCAAATTCAGTTAAAACTGTAAAGTAATATTCTCCATCTTCAACAAGTATTTCGTCAAGTGATTGACCAAATATTGTTAATACGCCAGCATCTAATTCAAAATCAACATCTTTTTCAAGCATAGCTCCACCTAGGTGAACTGCTAGTGAAGTAGAATCTGCACCATTTAAATTAACATCTGCAGTGACATTGGCACCAAGAGCACCTCTCATCCAATGATAAAGTTCGCCTTCAACTGATGGTGCAACTTTAACCTTAGCTGGAACTGATACATTAAATGCTTTTGTTTTGTTAGCATCGCCAATTGATAAAGTTGCAGTTAGTGTAACAGCTGCAGCATCTTTGCCAACTTCAGGTTTCAAAACAGTTGCTTTAAGTCCAGAAACTGCAATTGCATCCGCATTAGATACCCATGCAAGATTAACAACGAATCCTTCTCCTTCAAATAAAACAACAACTTCTGCAGGTAATGTAAAATCTTGTGAAACAACATCTGAAGATAGACCTGTAGATACCTTAGCAACAGCAGCATTTAATAAAGCTGCATTGTCTACTGGCATTGCTGGAACAGTAACTGCAAACTTGATTTGATCAGTAAATTCACCAAACGTAAGTGTCGCAGTCAATCTAGCAAGTGCATCTGGTTGACCATGTGCTGGTCTAGTGACTGTTGCAGTTCCACCAGCAATAGCAATTGCTGCATGATCTGATGTCCAAGCTAATGTAACATCGTGAGATACCGCATCAAGTTCTACTTTTAATGTAGTCGGTAGGCTAAATTGTTCTGTTGCCTCATTAGCTACAGTAACCTTACCTCTAGCAAGTGCTAAAATTTCTTGTGATGGCACAACGACAACTGGGTCTTCCACACAAGCAGCGAGTGTGAACACAAGAAACAATGCAAATACTGCAATCAATAAAAATTTGTTTTTCTTCATTCTTATTCTCCTTTTTTTTAATGTTCTATCTATGTTTAGACTTCATCAAGTCTATAAAGATCAAATTTAATAACTACTGTCTTTGAAACAATATCATGAATCATTCGAGAATCTTCTCTGGCAAGCGCCATGAAAACTGAAACAATCATCGGAATGATAAAAAGCATCTCAATCAGTACTTTTCCAACAAATTCTCTTAATACTAATCGTGAAGGTGAAACCTCTTCTAATGTTTGATGACTGACTACACCAATACCTGCAATCATTTTCCCTACGGTTCTGCCATCACCAATTAAGGCTGGGACTAATGTGTAATATGCAGTGTTAACGATAAGCCAAGCCAACCAAAGATTAAGAAATAATTTCCAAACGAGATCTTTAAACTCATTAAACAATATTAAGTTCTCAAAATCTCTCTCATCTTGACCAAGTGATTTAATAAATGAATCAATAGGCCCCATAAATTCAAATACATATTCAATAAATATATACCAAATGACTACCATAAGCATAAAGTCAAAAAGATAGGATCCAACTCTTCTTGCGAGGCTAGCTGTTTCATATGTTAGTTTTTCAAGCAAATCATCTTTTTCTAAATCAATGATCTCTCCATCTATATTTCTAACTTCACGTTTTTCAGGCATATTTTATTCTACGCTTTCTGTTACCATCGCATATCCATCAAGGGATAAGTCAAATGCATATGCAAATTCACGGTTGTCTTTAACAACTTCTGCATAATAGCCAACTGTTATATCATAGTCATTTACAAATGGTGAATATATTGTGAAATGCATTTTGTTATTTGCAAAATCAAGTCCAATTTTTCTTATCCAAGAAGCACCAAACAACTCTTCTTCTTCTTGAAAATTAGTAACAACTTGTAAGACTTGACGATCCTTAATACCATCACCATCATCATCAAATGAATCAACTTTACCAAATGTACCTCTAACATGGCCAGAGAACACAAACTTTATGTTTTTATACTGACTCACTAACTGGTTATATAAATAATTACCAGTTAAGCCACGTACACCTTTACCACTCATATAATTGTGAACCAATAAAACTACTGTCTTATCTGGATTTGCTTCTAAGATGCTTTTTCCATATTCTACATCAATTGATGAAACGTTTGTTCCATAAGATGATGAACCCCATCCAAGATATAAGAATAAAAATTCATGACCGTCAATGTTCATTACTTGATAACTACTTCTATTATTTACATCTGAACTACCGCCATGCCATGGTTTAGTTTCAAATTTATCAAGGCCAAGATGCTTTCCAAAATGTTCATAAATTAGATATTCATCAAGTGAATTAGAACCATTAGAGCCCTCAAGTGGATTATCACTTGTTCCACCGATATCGTGATTACCAGAAACGACTCCAAATGGAATATTTAAGGCGAATAATGGATTGAAAAAGTGTGTGTTAATGACTGGCCATTCAGCTTCTTGATTTCTCATTGTCTGAACATAATCACCTGTAGTCATTAAATAAACTAAATTATCATTGATAAATTGACCTTCAATATAAGCCGTCATGGCATCAAAAGCAGCGATTGCATCTTCTCCATAGACACCACCAATAGAACCATACTGAGTCATATATTGGGTATCTGTAATATGAAATATTTGTTTAGTGATATTCATAGCTGCATCATTATTAGAATATATTCTAACAATGACTTTATTTTCATGAACATAATCATTGCCATAAGCTTTGTAATCAAATCCAAGGGTTCTTAAACCATCTTGATAAGGTGAAACTGAAACGATATCAAATCTTTGTTCAACTGTGTTATATGCTTGCATGATTAATGTGCGTCCAACACCAGTTGATCCTTCCCAAATAACAGTTGTGTCATCTGTTGGGGTAATTTCTAAATACATAACACCAAGTTTAGAAAACGGTGTTTGATAATTATTTAAGTCAATGACTTTACCAAATTCTTTAGGCAATTTTGATGCATCAATTTCATCTATACCAGGTTCATAAGCAATGTAGTCTAAATTTGATGTGTCTGATGAGACATTGCTTAAAGTAAATTCAACACTTTTTTCTATAGCGCGTCCATATTCATTAACTGCTACCACTTTAAGTGTGTGACTTCCAACTGCCCATGCGTTGATATCAAAAGAGAAATCAGGGCGAATCGGATATCCATCTAAAAATGCATTCCATAATATTTTCGAAGGGCCATCTACTTCAATAACAAGTTTATGATTGCTAGAAATTGTTTGGCCTTCGTTAATGTTCATATCGATAGACATAAACATTTGATTAGGCAAATCATATACTTTATTTTTGATTTTTACTGAAACAACTTCTGCTTTAGATTCTAAAAGTGTTCCTTTCGCATTTAAATGTTTTTCATCTACTTTAAATGTTAGAGTTCTGCTTTCTTGATACCCAAAACGATAATCTGTTTCTAAGTTATAACCAAATCTTAAATCTGTATTTGAATAGTTAGCTTCTGAATACTCAACTGACCAATATGTATCTCCATCAACTTCAAGTGTAATATTTCGAAGACTAAATGTATCATAGTGTCCATACCCATTCATACCTGTTTTTATAGTGACACTTAAGCTTCCATCAACTATATTGGCTCCTAAAAAACTGATCTTATGGTCTACGAATACATTTTGTGAATCGTTTGCTGCTATAAGCGGAAATGCTTTTTGGTTAATGATGATTTGATTAGCATATCCTTCATCAAGATTCATACTACTATAATGAAGTGTTACTTTTTTTGAATATGTATCATATAGTTCAACAACTTCATCATCAATAGTCACATCTTTTGCTTTACTGCTCGCAACAAAGCCTAATTGACCATTTAAATTAACTAACTGAGGCTTCATACCAGATAGTGAAAATGTGATAATCAATGCGATACCACTGGTAAGAACGACAATTAAAGCAACCAGCAATATGATTTTTTTCATCCTCATATCAGCTACCTAAGGTCTTAATAAATTGATAACTTTAATTTTTGTAGGTGCAGCTCCACTTAAACGACCTTCACTTCTAATTTCATCAGTTCGATAATGAATGACAACGCCTTCAAGTGTAGGGTCAACGGTTAAAATAATAGTTTTTGGAACCATTTTATAAGCTGATACATTCACTGGTGAATAGCGCATAATTGAAAATTGTTGTGAATTAAGATATCTTTCCATCGTTGCATACTCACGAACCATCAATTGTAATTGCATAATTCTCTCACCTTTTAGTGGTGGTCTAAATTGAAGTTCTGTTGTGTTTTCCCAAGGAAGCACACCTGGATTACTCGTTCCTAAAAAGTCAACTTTTCCAGATGTGTCAATGGTATCTAGATTAATTCTGCCCGTAAAATTTGCTCTAATAATTGGGTCAAAGTATTTCCAAGTATTGGTATGTAAATAACCATCAACAAGTTCGCCTTCTTCTTTAATTTCAATGGTATTAAATATTTGTTTTCCAGCTATTAATGGAGGATTTTCACGTTCTGATTCTGACATGTCATCATATTTATTTAAAATGCTAATTGATGCTTTGCCATCTTGATCATTAAACTTCGCAATCTCTAAAGATCTTAATAAAACTGAGTTTAGATGTGTATATCCAGTTCCACCACCTGGTGTGATGATAGGAAAGAATTCTGAAGTTCCCCCTTCTTCACGTTTACCCATAATTGGCATATTTGTTGCTTCATAAACTTTTGTGGTTTCATCTAATCCCCAGAATTCTCTAAAATGAGTCATCGTTTGATTAAACGCGCCTAATTTTTCATCTGAGTCTGTATGAACAAGCATCGTTGAAAAGTCTTTATTATAAGCACCAGTTCCAGAACCAGCAACCCAAAAATAAGGTTGGAGCCAAATAAGGCCAGTTGATAGTGGATCTAGGATAAAGTCTTCATCAATTAGACTATAAAATAAATAGCCAGTTGAAAGTGCTTTGTTACCGACTTTTGAATCTTCATTTTCAAAGTTTTGTCCTTGCATCGGATTTGCTAATGTAATCCGGTGATTTTTCATATTATAAGGTTGGTTTGTGTTATTGTAAACTTTGATATATTCGAACCCTGACATTGTTTCATAATGATAGAAATGTACCGTATCTAAAACAACACCTAAAATAAGTAAGTCTGGAGCATCTTCAACGACAAAAGGATTAGTTTCATCTTCTAGGGCTGCAGTATCAGGTAGGTCATATGTAACTTCCCATACTGGAAAAGCTACAACTTTAATTTTAAATGTTTGAATTGTTGTTTTAGCTTTAAGTTCTAATGTAACACTTAAAGTCACTTCAACATCATCTTCACCTGCTTTTGGTCTATTGACAACTGCAGTAGACTCAAAAATTTCAATCTCTTGAGAATCACTTGTCCAATTAGATAATTTGATTTCATATGTTTTGCTATCATGTACAAAATCAAATTTTGCAGGTAGCATAAAATAATCTTCTGAAACCTCATTACTATCTAATCCATTTGGAACCAAGCTTTTTGCTGCATCAACGATGACTTGATAATCAATTTCTTCAGTTGGGTCAACAATTGGGTCATCAATTGGATCATCTACAGGATCTTCTTTGCAAGAAACTAGAAAAATACCTAGCGTTAAAATCATTATCGTTATCCATAATTTCTTCATATATTTCTCTCCCTTTATTCGTTTTATTTCATATGTTCTTTATGAAATTTTGAAATATTAATTGATTCTCCTTTTGCTTGTCTTGAAGCTTCAGCAGCAAATGCCATCACATGTGATTCGATTGACATTTCAAGAGGAGAATTGAATTTTTTACCTTTAAGATATGTTTCCATAAATCCCTTAATAAAGCCTTCATCAGCGCCACCATGGCCGCCACCTAATTGTTCGACTTTAACTATTTTTGGCTCTTCACCAAACTTCCACACTTCAATGATTTGTTCAATTTCAGTTGCCCTAATTTCACCGTATTGACACATGATTTTAAGAGATCGGTGAATTTTATTTGAAAATGCACTCATATTAAATGTTGCGTGCACGCCACCTTCAAACTCAAGAATTGTTACTTGATGATCAGGAACATTATTATCTGAATTAAAAACACATCTACCGTATGGACTTACTTCTAGTTCTTTTAAAAACTTAGCTGAAGTTGTTTGATCAAAGACAACACTTCTAATTTTTCCAGAGGAATAAATCTTAAGTGCAGAAAATGGACAATCTTTTTCAACGCTACAATCTGAGCAACGCGGTGCCATACCCTCTTTATAGTGTTCATGATTAAAAAATGATAATGCACCCATTGAAGAGATGCGAACACAATGCTTATCATTTAAAAATGAAAGCATAATATCCATGTCATGACAAGATTTAGCGACAATGATTGGAGCTGCAACATCTGTGTTTCGCCAGTTTCCGCGAACATATGAGTGTGCAAAATGATAGTATCCGATGTTTTCATTATGTTGAATATCAACAATTTCTCCAAGTTCTTTTGAATCAATAATCTCTTTTAGTTTAACCATAAAAGGTGAATGTCTTAACACATGACATACCGCTACTAATTGATCTGGATGACGTCTACCGACTTCACCGATTTCAATAGTTTGTTCAAGAGTCATTGCGATTGGTTTTTCTAAAATTACATCATAGCCTTTTTCAATCGCTTGAATCGCAACTTCATAGTGTAGCCCATCTGGGGTTGCAATGATTGCAACGTCAGCAAGTCTATCTAATTTCATAAAGTCTTTTAATCCTTCAAAAAGTTGTTCTTCTTTTAGGTTATATTTTTTCTGATAATATTCTCTTACGACTTGTTTAGGTTCAAAAACTGCAACCACTTCATACATTTCTTGATAATATTTTTCCATTGCTTTTAAATATTCACCAGCACGATTTCCTGCGCCAATGACCGCAATCGTCATTTTTTGGTCTTTATGTGTTAATCTCATAATTAACTATTTGAGTCAAGCAAATAACCAACACGTTCTTGAGTTTCCGTAAGAATTGTTTGAATATCTGGATATATAGTTTCTCCGCCTACTTGCTTGGTATAATATATACCTTTTGCATACTTCGCAAAGTCATCATCTGCCAGTGCTTTCGCACGACCTATTGGAAGTTGTGTCCCTTCAGGAACACCTAACGCCATGATTTGAACAACTGCGTCTAATAGTGGATTAATTTCTTTATATGCAAGCCAATCTGGATGTGTTGTTGCTGTTTTAGTTGTTGCTAGATAACCTGTATTTGTTGAATAATAAACTTGTTGATCATCGTGAAATAACCATCTAAAGAATTCAACAACTGCTGCTTTTCTTGCATCATTTTTATTATTGAATATAACAAGTCCGCCACCTGATTGGTTTGCGTAAAAGTCAGTTTTTTTAGGATGAGGTAGCACATCAATTTCAAATTTACCATCAACGTTAGAGAAGACTTGTCTAACAGCTGATGAACTTGCAAATAACATGCCTGTTTTACCTTCAATAAAGTTTGCTTGAATTTGTGTTCCATGATTTGGATTTAAAACTGGATTTTCCATATATCCATTTTTAACTAAATCTTGCCACATCGTTAAGACATTAAGTCCTTCTTGATTATCTATATTAGCTTTTGTAGCTGTTTGATTATAAACAGAAACACCTTGTGTAAACCATCCTTCATAAAGTGCTGGACTACTTGCTGATAGACCATAAAATGTTTTGTCATCATCCATCTTATGAGTCATTTGTTTAGCTAGTTCTTGATATTGTTCCCAATCCCATGTAGAATTTGCAGGGTCTGCAATAATTTCACTAGGGGTTTGAATTCTTAAATTTGTTTTATTTGCTTCTGTACGATTTAATAAAATAACGTTAGATGCCGCAAAATAAGGATATCCAATAAATACATTTTGGTACATCGCAAATTGAAGGAATCCTTCATGAACTTGTCTAATTTGATCAAATGTTAAATAATTTCTAACATCTAAGACACTATCTTTATACAATGCCATTGAAGAAACACCAATCATCGCCATATCAGGATTTGTTTCACTGATTAATGCAGCTTGGAGTTTTTGATTTTGGTTAATATAGCCACCTTGGAATGAAACATTGACTTTAATAAATGATCCTGGATATGTTTGTTTTTGATATGCATTAAATCTTTTGACTAATTCTGCCATAACGGTTCCATGAATATCAACTGCTGAGTTAGCTGACCAAAATTCAATTTCTGTTGGTGAAGAAACATTGTGTCCTTCTGGTAAAACTTCCCATTCACCCTCGTAAATTTCTCCATTTCCTTCAACTTCATCATTTTGGATACAAGCAGCTAATGTGAAACTGAAAAATAGGACAATGACTAATGATAATAATAATTTTCTCATATGATTTACCTCTCTTTTATTGCGGTTTTTTCGCTTGTTTTTTTGAATAATTTCCCAATACCTTTAAATATTCTTTTAAATAATGGATCTTTGGTGCCACCGGCATAATTGAGTTTCCGGCCACCAATCATTGCACGCTTCATTGAGCGACTACCAAAAATATACATTAAGAAAATCGGTGCTAACTGCATAACGTTACCAGCCATAACTAAATGCCATGGTGGAACAATACCATCTGCTTTAAGTAGACCTCTAACCGCAACCGGTAGTGTTTTTAAAGCCTCGCTATTGGTCATAACTAAAACCCAATAATAACTATTCCAGTTTGAAATAAATGTTAATAGAAAGTGAGTAACAAAAACTGGAAATATAATTGGAACCATGATGCGTAACATGATTGTTCTATTTTTTGCTTTATCCATAGTTGCTGCTTCAATGATTTCTGGTTGTACTGTTTTGAAGTGATTTGTGAATAAGTAAATACCAAACATATTAAACAATGAAGGTAGAATAAGTCCAGTCCAAGTATCAATTAAGCCCATTTTTGAATAAAAGAAATAAATTGGAATTAAAGTTGCTTCTGCTGGAAGCATCATTCCTAGTTGCTTAATCGCAAATAAAGCTTTATTTCCTTTAAACTTCATTCTTGCAAACGCATATGCTGCTGGAACGATAAAGATATATTGAAGACTTAAAACTAAAACAGCATAGGTGATTGAGTTTCCTAAATAAAGACTAAATCTTGCACGTTCCCATGCTTCAACATAGTTTGACCAATGTATGCCATTTTCAAATCCTAAACCTGGTTTGAATGCGATTGCTTCTGTTAAATCTCTAAGTGACATGACTAACATCCATAAAAATGGGTATAAAAATGTTAAACCTACACCAATTAATAGGAGATAGTTTAAAATTTTGAGGAAATACTTAAATCGACGCATAACCCTTTTTTGTTTGAGTTGACGTGGTGTCAATTCAACAATTATAGGTGCATACGATTTAGCATAATCTGCTTCAATATCTTCAGTTTTAAATATTTCTTTTATGTTAACATCCATATGCTTCTCCTAGTAAGTGATTCGGCGCGTAAATAACTTATAATTTATCCATGTAAAGAATGCAATGAATAATGTAAGAACAATTGCTCCAGCCATCGCAAATCCATAATTATAACCTATACGTCCAACCTTGTAAATCCAATAGCTAAGAACCATAGATGCTCCCATTGGACCACCATTTGTCATGATTTCTATTGGTGCAAACACTTTAAATGAAGAAATAAACTTATTAACAAAAACAAATGATAATGTTGGTGCTAAAAGTGGAATCGTCAATTTAAAGAATGCTTTTGATTTTGTTGCCTTGTCAAGTTTTGCTGCTTCATAGATATATGCTGGTATTGCTTGTAAACCTGCAATAATTAATAATGCATAATATCCGATTTCTTTCCAAACTGTAACCATTGATATAGAGAGTAGGGCTGTATTTTTTTGAATGAGCCAGCCTGGACCTTCAATACCAAAGACAGCAAGTAGTTGATTAATTAACCCTGTTGGATGTAGTAAAGCGATCCAAAGAATTGAGATTGCTACAAGTGATGCGATATGTGGGGTAAAAATCATCGTTTGTGCAAGATTATGAACTTTTGTGTTTTTCGATAACCAAGCCGCAACACCAATAGTTACAACTCCTAATAAAACAACGGTGATTAATGAGTAGATGAGTGTATTTGTTAAAGCGAGTTGAAATTCACGGTCTAGTGTGAATATTGTTGCGAAATTTTGAAACCCTCTAAACTCAGATCTTCTAAGAGCTGATAGATTTACTTTAAAAAATGAAGCGACTAACATAAAAATAAAAGGTAGAACAGTAAAGAATAAGGCACTAAATATCGCTGGTGCTACATAAATATAAGCCGGGTTAACGCGCTTGAAGACATGATGTTCAAATCTATCAATCGAATTTTTTACCTCAGCGATATGATCTTGTTTAACAAGTTTTTCCTCACTAAGATATGCTTGTTGTTGTTCTTTTGAAAGTGTCTTAAAATATGCTTTCTTTTCATCTTTAATATTTTTGATTTTAGCAACAGCTACTTTTTTACTTGAGACATATGTCTCTTTTAATAATAGTACTTGTTCTAAATCCTTATCTTCACCAGCTTTTCTTTCAAGCTTTAGTCGATTAATCTCAATATTTGCTTTAGCAATCTCTTCTCTTTTAATCTCTTTAATTTCTCGATGGGCACTTGGTCCATTTTCTTTAATAATTCTGATTTTATTGTACTCGAACTCTTCTTTTAAGATGAGTTTTTGAGCTTCTAGTTTTTGATCAATTAAATCAAATTTATCTTTGTTTTCTATTTCAAAAGCTTTTTTAAACTCTACTAAGTAATCATTATATTGTTGATCAAAGTCTTGAAGCTTTTCTTTTGCGTTCAAAACGAGTTTATCTTTTACTGCTTCTTCATATTCGCGACGAGCGCGTTTATAATTTATCTCTATTTTTAAAAGTCTTAACTTTAATTCTGTTCTAATTTCACTGCGATCAAATTGAGCTTGACTTTTAGCCTCATAAATAGCGTTACTTAATGTGTTTCTGTTTTTTTTCTTAAGCGCACGAAAATCAGCGCGTAGATTCTTAATTTCGGCCTTTTTTGTATAGACAATCGTCAAATAAGGTTTTACAAGAAGTTCATATCGCTCTTTATGTTTTAGTTTTTCTTTAAGCCAAATTTTTTTCTTTGAACGAAAACTGTTCTCGAACTCAAGAATTTTAGCTTGTTGTTGTCGATTATAGCTGAGTTCTAAGTTTTCTAAATTGACCATAAACTTCTGACACTCCCTTTTCATCGTAAACACGTTGTTCTTTTTCATCAAAGACGTAAATATTCTTAGGTTTGATAATAACTTCTACCTTAGCTCCTGGTTGCAGCAAAGTACGATGTGCATCTTTGATATATATTTTACCAATTTTAACATCGACATAATAAAGACGTTCTGACCCATGGTTTTCAGTCGCTAGAATTGTACCTTGAAGAATTGAATCTTCTTTTTCATTAACGACAACATCCTCATTATTGATGTGGATGTTACGTGGTCTAAAGCCAATTTTCATCCCACTTTTTAAAGTGATGATATTCATCCCAGGATCACCAATAAATTGGGCAACAAAAATATTTTGTGGGTCATCATGAATATCAGATGGTGTTCCAATTTGCATAATGATCCCCTCATTCATAACAACAATGTTAGAACCCATTGTCATCGCTTCAATTTGGTCATGGGTAACATAAACAAATGTTGATTTTAATGATTCATACATT
Organism: uncultured Mariniplasma sp.; assembly: GCA_964368955.1. GTDB lineage: Bacteria > Bacillota_I > Bacilli_A > Acholeplasmatales > Acholeplasmataceae > Mariniplasma. The sequence goes on along the minus strand of CAYJDZ010000001.1, from coordinate 11,513 downwards.
TGAATGATTTCTGTTCTCATATTTGAACGTAGTTTAGCATCTAAATTTGATAACGGCTCATCCATTAAAAACACTTGTGGCTTTTTAGATATAGCTCTTGCAAGCGCAACTCTTTGTCTTTGACCTCCTGATAAATTAGCAGGTCTACGATTTGCGAATTCTTCTAAGTTAACAAGTTTTAAAACTTGCTTAACACGATGATTAATTTCATATGCAGGAATATTAGCATTTTTTAAACCAAATTCAACGTTTTTCCATACAGTCATATGAGGATATAATGCATAGGTTTGAAAAACCATGGCAATCCCACGATCACCTGGCTCTAGATTTGTGACATCAACATCACCAATTGTAATTTTTCCTAAAGTAATTGATTCAAGACCTGCAATCATCCGTAGTAGAGTTGTTTTTCCACATCCTGAAGGTCCTACAAGAACTGTAAAACTTCCTTCTGGGATAACCATCGTAACATCATCTACTGCGCGTGGTCCTTCTGGGAGTAAACCTTTTCGTTTTGGTTCACCATATATTTTTGTAATGTTACTAAGTTCAATTTTTGACATATGTATTCCTCACAGCGTCATCTTCATAGGTGACAAGTTCAATTTTATTTTTTTTAAGCAATTCTCTAAATGCTGAAGACGTTAATATTTTAAGTTCTTCAACTCTAGGAACGTTATAACCGGATTGTTCCATCAAAAATGGATCAAGATATGCAGGATGTACCATGAGTTCACAAATCTCATGTTCAACCATTTTTGGTATATGTTTTCTCATTTTATCTTCAAGATTATCCCCATTTGTAAGTTTAAACCAATCTTCAAATACAACTGGATTAAAGCTATTAATCTGAACATCTCTTACAGGTAGATTAACTTCAGACGCTAACTTAATGAGTGCTTTTTGAGCAACTTCATATTTTTGATGCGCATAGAGATGCGAATCAAAATGTGATGGTTCTTTACCTAGTTTTTCAACAAAACGATGATACTGTGCTTTAAATTCTTCATATATTTCATTTTCTTTAAATTTCGCTTGATCAGGTAATTCTGCAGGCTTGTGAAACATACCGCCATTTTTAATAAGACTTGGGCAGTGCGTTAAAGGACGACCTAAAGTAATGTTAAGGTGTAATCCAATTCTAAGATCTGGTGCTTGTTTAGAAAGCTCAATTGCATGATCTACTTCTTGCATAGTCACCATTAAAGTCGTTGAGGTAACAATCCCACGAATATGTGCGTCAAAGATACCATAATTGGTCCCTCTTGATAAACCGAAATCATCGGCATTTACAATTAACTTCATCTAATTACCTCAATTCTGGCCAATATCCCTTATTGACTTCCACCAGTTCTTTTAATATTCTATCTGCTGTCTCCATATCAACAACTGTACGATTAAGTGTTAAAGCTTGTAGTGCTTTTTTATATGACTTTTCATAATAAGCTTCTACAGTTAATTTTTCATATGCATATTGGTTTTCAATTAAACCTTTATAATAGGTTGTTATTGGACCTACTGGAAATGGTTTAACACCATCTGCTCCTAGTCTACAAAGTACTTCGACCATCGCTTCTTGTGGAAGATTTGGAATGATACCATCATTTTTAACAATCACAACATAGTAACGATTTTCATCTCTAAAAATTGATTCCGCGATTTCAACAATCATCTCACCGTGTGCGCCTTTTTTATTCATCTCTTTTTCGATATCAAGATCGCCTTTAGTTGTTTGTTTTAAAATTGCTTGATCACATGCTTCAAAAACACGTTTTTCTCTGCCATCCATCACTTCATTCGCACGAGTTCTTGAAGGATCAAGATGTGATAATGTTGTTTTAGGAAGTAAGTAATATTGAAGATATGTATTTGGAAGATAAGTATCGTCTAATTCAAGCATTCTTTGAACTGCATTATAAGTCACTAACCATGATGGATCACGTTGTTCTTTATCCGCTGGGGCAAATCCATCTTTTAAAATTAAATCTTTAATCTTTTGTGTGATGTCTTCTCCATTGCGTGTATCTTTAATTTCTGTGAACCATCCGAAATGATTAAGTCCAAAATAACTTGGTTTCATATCTTTATACGTAATATCACCAAGCATTCTTGCATAAGCTTTAAGAAGACTTATCGGTTGATCGCAAATGTTTAAAATGCGCTTATCTTCTGGAAATTCCATATCTAAGGCAATTGCAACAATAGCTGCTGGATTTGTGTAATTTAGAATCCAAGCATCTTTGTTATATGTTCTAATATCTTTAACTAAATCGATCATATCTTTAATCGAACGCATACCATATGCAAATCCACCAGGTCCACATGTTTCTTGACCAATTACTTGGTGTTTTAAAGGAATTTTTTCATCTTGTTCTCTCATTTTCATGCGACCTGTTCTAATTTGACAAAAAACATAATCGACATCAGTATAAGCAACTTTTGGATCAGTTGTATAAACTGCTTCAATTTGTGGCATGTTATCTTTTAAAAGAATTTGAACGTATTTCCCCATCTTAGCGATGCGTTCACTATCATTGTCATATAAAACTATTTTACTAACTGGAAAAGTTTTTATTTTTCTGATTAATCCAACGATGATTCCAGGTGTATAAGTTGATCCCCCGCCGGCAATACAAATTGTAATTGATTCTTTCATGTTATCTCTCTTTTCGTATTTATTTATTCATCTTGTTCAAAAATATCTAGTACAACTCCATTTGCCTTTTCAAATTCAAGACCAAGGGTAGCTGCCATTAAAACTCCGAAATCGTAATTATAAGCTTCGCCTTCATAAATAAGACCTTTTTTAATACCTTTACCCCAAACCCAACCAATGATGTGATTTGCTGAATCTTGCATTGAGTCATGTTGTGCTCTAACAGAGTAACTTGCAAATACACCAGCATTACTAAAGTTATATCTTTCTGAAGGTGTGATAATCATATCTGCAGCATATGTCCAGTAACCCATGGCTTCAAGTTCTGTTCGGGTTAGAACAGAGTAGATGTAATCTTCTTTTAAAAGTTCTGTTTTAACGCGTTCTAGTTCTTCATCTGTGATTCCTTTTCTCCATGTTAATTGAACATTAAGGTTTGTTCCTACTGCAACGATTCCTGAAGTGTTCTTTGAAGTTTCATCAGTTTTAAGAAATTCCATGCTATATAGTGGGTTAAGTGCTTTAATTGCATTTTTTAAATTCGGTAATTTTGAAGAGCGGTATTCAGTTGTTTGACCACGAACTTCATCCCCAAACCCTGTCATTCCATGATCGGTAGTAAGGAAGAATGTCATTTTATCATAAATACCTTTATCTTTAGCTGCTTGGATAAATTCTCCAAGTTTTGCGTCCATATTTTTAAGTTGAGCAACTGTGTTGGCTACGCGTTCTGCTTCAGAGTTTGCTAATGAAAAGCCATAGTGTGCACTTTCGTTATGTCCTATTGCGTCTAAGTCATCACAATATAATAATATAAAATGTGGTAATTCGGTTACTGTGATTGGTGCTCCACCAGAACCTGTTTTAATTGGTTCTCCTTTGATTAAGCGAATTGCTTGCTCAAAACGTGCGAAATAATCACCATTTTTTACTGAACCACGTGCTACAACTGATGGAATTGTATTATCAACATTGACATATAACTTATTGATGTTAGTTGTTGAATATCCATCTTCACCAGCAAGATAATGTGCAACGGATGCCGTTGTTATATTTGCATCTATAACCATCTTAGTTAATCGTTCAACTGCATTTTCTCTACCTTGTTGGACGACGACATTTCGATCTTTATCATAGTAACGATAAACGTTTTTTGTATCTTCACTTGAGGTTCCAGATAAAATCGCATTTTGTAGCGGATTTGTTACTGATGGCAGTGCAGTTCGAATGTTATCAAAAAATACGCCTTCTGCCATGATTTGTGATAAGACAGGTGTGTAGGTTGTATCTTTTAATAGTTCATCCCAGTAATATCGTGCAACACCATCAAAATTAATATAAACGACATATGCATCATCCACAAGAGGAACTCCTGGGACATAATATGGCGCATTTTGACGTCCTTGGACTGTTTGAGTGACAGTAATATCAAATTTAACAGTCAATTCACCAAGTTGTAGTGTGATGCTTACTAACCCTACATTTGTTGTATTAAAGCCTAGAACACTAAGTTTATTATGATCAACAATTGATGTTGATTCATCTTTATGTGTTGCTGTAACAACTAAGCCTGTTAAATCAATTACTTCATCATTAACTGCATACTCTAATTTTAGAGGTGGAGTCGTGAGTTCAATAGATGTGATTGAATTATCTACACTTTTTTGAGTAATAAGAATTTCAAATGAATCTGAAAGTTTATCTAAACTAACAGTTACAGTTACTGTACGACTTGTTGTTGAATCAAACCCTGTGATGGTGAGTGCGTTATTTTTGACAACAGAAGTTTTTCCATCCTTATCAGTCGCTGTGACAACCATACCCTCTAGATTGAGTTTTTCTTCACCCATTGTATATTCTAATTGCGTAGGTGGAGTTGTTATTTTAATTGAAGTGATTGAAGCATCTGTTTCTTCTACACAGGCAATTAAACTAAACATGAGTAGCATTGTTATTATAAAACTTATATATTTTTTCATATGTTACCTTCCTTAGTTAATATTTAAAGCTAATGTAACCGCTTTCTCGTATACATAGTATACCATTGGAGGTTTTTATAAACTGTAACTATGATTGTCATTTATGACTATCCTTCTTTACTTCTTGAAAAACGTCCAAAACCAATCCATTTGCTTCTGGTAAAATAAGTCCGAGTGCTGCTGCTATTGTTGTCCCAAAATCATAATTATATGAAACTTCTTCAATCGTAATTCCTTTTTTAATACCTTTACCAAATATCCATCCAGGCACTCTTGCTGCTTGATCAATTAGAGAATCATGCTGACCTCTCGCAAGATATGATTTTGTTAGATTTTTACTAAAGAAATATCTGCCCTTAGGCGAAATAATTAGATCACATGCGCTTGCTAAATATCCTGCATCAGCAAACTCTGATTTTTCCATAACTGCGCCAACAAATGGTAGTTTTAATAAATCTCGTTTAAGTGTTTTAAGTGATTCAAGTGATATATCATCTCTAAAGGTGAGTTGCACATTTAGATTTGCGCCAACGCAAACAATATTTGTATCATCTTTTGCCTTTTCATCAGGACTTAAGAATTCGATTTTAGCATTTGGAACAAATGTTTTAATCGCATTGAATAGATCATTAATCTTAGATTCCTTATGAATTAAATCATTTTCATCTTTCATTCCAAATGGAACCATCCCATGGTCAGTTGTTAGAAAGAAAGTCATTTGATCATAAACCTTAGCTTCTTTAGCAACTTCAATTAATTTCCCGATACCATCATCAATTTCTTTTAGTAACTTCATGATATTTTCTATTCTTAAATCTTCACTCACTGCTAGAGGATAACCATAAGTTGGTACTTCATTATGGCCAACACCATCTAAGTCATCCGCATAAAAGACAATGAGTTGTGGCAACTCTTCAAAAACAAACATTTTCCCTTCAACTGTAACAGGTTCTTTTTTAATGATTTTATAGAGTTGATTAAAACGTGAAAAGTTATCTCCAAATTTAGCTGGCCCACGATCAACAACTTCTTTTATGGAGTTATCAGCTCTTACATAAAGCTTATTAACTTGATTGTTGGTTAAATCCTTTTCGGTTAGGTAGTGAGCCACTGAAGTTACTGATAAACCTTTAGAGACTGCGGCCTCACTAATCAATATCGCTTTATTTTCTCTTTTTTGTTGAATGACTATGTTTTGTGTTCGATCATAATAGCGATAAACGTTTTTTGTGACTGCGGATGTTGAACCACTTAGAATCATGTTTTGGCATGGATTTGTAATCGATGGCATTGTATTTCTAAGTGCATTAAAAAACACCCCTTTGTCTAAAAGACGACCAAGATGTGTGTTTATGGCACCGTAACGGCGATAAAATTCGTCAAGATAGTAACGAGCAAACCCATCAAGATTTACATAAATAACATGTGCATCCTCAACTAAAGGTATACCTTCTTGAAAATACTTTGGATGTGTTCTCTTAAATGTTGGATATCTCATATTTGTTATCCTTTCTGGTATGTCATGTGTTGTGTATGTTTTGATTATACCAAATATGATAGCGCTATCTTTATAACACAAAATGTTATTTGTAACAAAGTGGGGTTTAAATCAACTATTGATTTTATTTGCTTTCATTTGTTTTGCATACATATTAATAATGATATCAAGGATGAAGATGACTTGCATCCGTGATTCAATATCTTTAGGTCTAACGAAATCTGAGTTCGAAGTAATGCCAAGGACATAATCTGAAATTTGAAAAAGTTCATTTTTACTATTTGCAGTTATAGAGATAACTTTGGCATGTCTGTTTTTTGCAAGCATTGCCATCCGTACAGTTTGGTGTGTATTTCCTGAAAGACTGCAAAGTAAAACAAGATCATTTTCATCCATTTGTTCAGTGGCAAGATAACCAATATGGGTGTCTGAATAAAGATAGTTTTTAACGCCTAATGTGAAAAGTAGTTTTGATGCATACTCTAATGCTGTTAAGTTTAGTCCTTTACCAAAAAGATGAATACGTTCTGCCTTAATCATTGCTTCTGCAACAGCGTTTATTTTTTCTTCATCTAAAAGAGAAACAGTTTTTTCAAGCATGGCAAGGTGTTCTTTGACATAGCTATCATAAGTAATTACATGAGATGATTGTTCTTCTTCGATAAACTCTTGGCGAAGATGAAATTTCAATTCAGAAAATCCACTAAACCCGAGTTTTTTAGCCAATCTCATAATGGTTGCAGTTGACATAAACATTCGTTTTGAAAGCTTTTGAATGGATAGTTCTAAAACGAGTTCCTTATTGTTTTCCATAAAACGAAGTGCATCTAGTTCAAGAATTGACAATGAGTTAATAATATTAATATTGATTTGTGATAACATATAATATCTCCAATTCTATTAGTTTAAAGCATTTATTTTAAATTGATTTTTTCAATTAATTTTTGATAATATTTTTGGGGTTCTAAAAGTGATTCTGACATACTTCCTATGCCATCACCGATAATACTATATACAGAATCAATCCCATATTTTTTGAAAATGTCAGACTTTAATTCATTGATTGCTGAAACTAAAATTACTTTTGCCTGTTTGGTTTGATTTGCTATACCGAGGATCACTTTCCCATTAAGACTTTGTTCATCAATTTTCCCTTCACCGGTGAATACATAATCATAAGCCTTGCTTAAATTCTCATAATCTATCCAGTTAAGTATTTGATCAATACCGCTCATTAGATTGTGTTTAAACGCTGTCCTAAGCGCAAATCCAACACCACCAGCTGCACCTGAACATGCCTTGTCTATTTGATTATTTTGAAATGCATCACTTAGCTTAGTTGCATAGTGATTCATCCAATCTTCTAATAAAACTTGGTCTATATGGGTTGCCCCTTTTTGTTTTCCATAAATATAGGTTGCTCCATTTAAACCTAAAAGTGGGTTTGTTACATCTGATAAAATGTGCATATCTACATGATTGTAAATCTTCTTAAATTCTTGAATATCGATCTTATCAATTTGATGAAAATCGATTGGGGTAATATGATGAATGGGTTCGTTATTAGCATTTAAAAAACGAACACCGAGAGCTTCTAACATACCTGCTCCACCATCATTGGTGGCGCTGCCACCTATGCCTATGACTATTTTATTTGCTTTAAGATTTACAGCATGTTTAATCATTTCACCTAATCCGTAAGTGGAAGATATTTTAGGATTTCTCATTTCATTTGATATAAGTAAAAGTCCACTCGATTGAGCCATCTCGATGTATGCAGTACGAGTTGTCTCACTGTAGCAATAATCAGAAGTAATCATCTCAAATAAAGGGTTATTTACTTTTAAGGATATACGTTTTGTTTTATGGATGCATTCAACTGCATCAAGAAAGCCTTCACCACCATCAGAGATTGGAATGAAGTCAACGTCATGACCTTTATTAGTCAAAATGTCTTTCGTGATTTGTCCTAGCTCTAGTGAGGTTAATGTTCCTTTAAAAGAATCAATCATACATAAGATTTTCGCCATTTTATTTTCCTTTAAATAAATAATTATTGATATAACTTTGTACTATCATTTTAACATAGATTTAGAAGAAAAGAGTGAGATTATCAATATATAATCTAATTAGTCAAAAGAGTATTTAGTAATAAATAATATACATATCAGTTATATGCGAAAAAAAAGTAAGAAATAAATCCTTACTTTGTGTTTCGCTTCTGATAGTCTTTATCAATATCATTTTTCCAATTCACATGAATCTCACTAGATGTTCTAAATTGATTGATCGCTTCATTAATCGATTCATAATTTATTTGAGTTCCTTTTTTATCAGCATGATAATTAGCTGCTCTACTCTCATGAATGCCAAATCTTCTAGCAGTATCGATAGCATCTATGTTTGCGCCTAGAAAAATAAGCTCCCATCCATATTTTTCTTTTTGTCTTTCAATCATTGTTTTAATCTTTAGATAGTTATATTCTCGACTAGCATTTTCCATTCCATCAGTGATGATAATAAAAATCACTTTTTCAGCTTGATATGCATCAATTGTATATTTTTGGACATTACCAATTTTAGTAATTGATCTACCAATCGCATCTAATAAGGCTGTAGATCCTCTTACAAAATAATCTTTTGAAGTTAGGTTTATAATTTTATTTAAAGGCATTCTATTGTGCAACACTTCAAATTGATCATCAAATAGCACAGTTGATAACAACGCTTCTCCTTCAAGTTTCTTTTGTTTATCAAGCATTGAGTTAAACCCACCAATCGTATCTGATTCTAATCCTGACATTGAACCACTTCGATCTAAGATAAAGACAATTTCTGTTAATCCTTTTTTCATTTTTAAACCCTCTCTTTTCTTTTATATCCATAGATTAACACTTTAAAAGAAAAAAAGGTCGCATGGGATGCGACATTTAATTTGAGGTTTTTTAATAACTTAAGGTTGGTAGATCAAAATGAAATAAAACCTGATTAATTTCATAGATATCATAATTATTTTCTTCAATAAAATATTGAATCACAAGATCGAATCGGTTACTATCAGATAGTGCGTACCCTGCTCTTCCAATTAAGTCTTTTGTTTGATCATAATTAAGTTTTAAGGCTAGCGAAAGTGATATCGCAGTTCCTTTACTTGGATGATAACCAGGAATACTTCTGATTTTAGAAAATAGTTTGCGGTCAATATTCGCTTTTTTATAAACCTCTACATCAGTCATACCTTTTTCATCTATTGTTCTTAGAAGCGTCTCAGCAAATGTTTCACCTAACCTAGTCTCAAACCCTTCTAATTTTTTTCTTGGTAATAAATGACTTTCTTTCATGTAACTTATATTTCTATGTGCTTCTTTTTCTTCAACATAATGATTACTTATAAATGATGTTACTTGATCGGTTAATGTTGTTGAAACTTTAAATGATTCCATGTCATAGACAACAAGATACACAAACATTTCACTGTTTTCTAAAAAATCATGAATCGCATGGATTGCTACCTTTAAAGCTTCTATTTTGGGATACCCATATACTCCAGATGAAATAATCGGGAAAGCAATGGATTGTTTCTCATATGATGTAGCAAGTTCTAAAGAAGCTATATAGCATTGTCTTAAAAGCTTGGCTTCATCATTTTTTCCACCTTGCCAGATGGGTCCAACCGTATGAATCACAGATCTAGCGATGAGATCAAATCCTGGAGTCATTGCTGCTTCACCAACAGTTAAATCTCCAATGAGTTGTCTTGCGTCTAGTAAACTGATTCCTGCAGCCTCGTGAATTGCATAATCAACTCCAGATCCTATAACTGGCTCTGGTGCGGCAGAGTTTACAATAACATCAACATCTAGTTTTGTGATGTCGTTTCTAATAAAAATAAGTGGCATATGTTCTTTTTTTACTCAAGACAATCCAATGAATTGAATAATACTCCTTCTCTTTTAGTTAAGTCTTATATAATTAGTTAGATGTGGAACATTATCTTTCAAGGTATCAGAATATTATCCCTGTTTGATTTGTAACTATGACTTCCACAACGAGTTTGACGATGATGCTTTCTTCTCTATATACTCTAATCTTTGCATACTCATTTTCGAATGTAGCTTTTATATCATTTCTTTGCGAGTATCCAATAGAGGTCATGTATTCAAAAATTTCTGAATCACTATAATTTTTCCCAACTTTTAGATCAAAAACGTATAGTTTAGGATCTGATGTTTCTATTCTTGTGATATAATTTCCACCATCTTTGTGGTCTGGATATGCAGTCACATGATAATAGGTCGTTGGATGATTTAGCATATATACATTGATATCATCAATATCTGGATCAACATTTAAATCCACCAAAATATATACTCCAAATCCATGCATGATATTAAATTTAGTTTTAATATCTTCAGTTACTTCTGTGAGTAACTCATATTTAAAATTACTGTTTTCAGTAATTTTAAGAATCTCTTTTTCTGTTTTTTGTTTTACACAACCTGAAAGACAAAGCACGAGTAGCAAACTCAGCATCATTTTTTTCATCATTGCATCTCCGGATATAGATTAAAGATATAACTCAATTCTAGACTTGTTAAATGAGTTATCATTAAGTTTAAACAATCATGAGGCATTTACTATTTTATCACAATAACCGCTATTTTGTAAGCATGGTTTATGATAACCTTTAGGTTTTTTCGAAAACAACCAATGATTTAAACTTTTACATATTATAACTGTGACTTCTTTAAGAGTTTATTTTGATACATTGTTTTTTCAGCTAAAACAAACACTTTGTTCAGATCATCATTTTTATCTGTTTTAGTACCATATTCAAATGAGACGGATATCTTTTTATACTCAAACGCAGTATTTTCAATCTTTTTATAATTGTTCATTTGAACTAACTGCTTGATTTTGACTCATTTAACCACCTCATGAAAGTTTATCGTTAACTTTTAAATTTGTTAGGTTAAGAAATGCTTCAATCTCATATTTTGGAATATATAAATCAAAGTGTTCATTATCAGATACTAAATGTGCAATATAATAAGACTTCATGAAAAACATACCCATATTATTTTGTGTAATCTTGTATTGTTTATATTCATCTTTATTATGTCTTATATCTTTATTCCAGAAAGGAATCGATATTCTTTTTGCTACCTCTTCAACTGAGACAAATAAATCTAAAGGAATTGTCACAACTTGTTCAACATCGGCAAAACAAATCGCGTTATCTTTTAGATAGACGAATTTTTCCTGATTTATAAAAATAGTCATTCCAGTACTTACTCTTTTTATTTCACCGTTTTTTATTTTATAACGAAACACCAGGATATCCATTCTAACGGCGTCATCAGGAACGGTCAGTTGTGTA